>CADBME010000038.1 GCA_902795715.1 uncultured Lachnospiraceae bacterium
TACCTCTTAGATGGGGATCTGATATATATTAACAGGGAAGAGAGATGAATAAAGTACAGGAGAAGTGGAATAGATATGGCAAAAAATGATAGCGGCGAAAGGAAGATCAGGCACAAACACACCAGGCCTCTGGGGAAAAAGAAGGCCCTGGTGATTTTCATTGCAATTTTTGGGATTTTTTATGCAGGAATGTCTTTTTATTATTCGGAGCACTATTTTTTTGGTACCCGGATCAATGGATATGATTGTTCCAACCGGCCTCTTGATGAGGTGAAATCGATGCTTACCAGGGCGGTTGCCGGTTACAGGCTTACCATAAAAGAGCGGTATTATCTGGAAGAGCAGAGGACAGGATCGGAAATGGGATTATCTTTTAATGATGATGGAACCCTGAATAAAGTGATGCGGTCCCAGAATCCTCTGATGTGGATCACGGCTCTGTTCAAAAACTATGATTACGGGGACGGACAGGTGGCTGTGAATCTGAACGAGGCCCGTTTCAGGGATACCTTTGAGAATCTGGATGCCTTTAACGAAAAGTATCAGATCAAAACAAGAGATGCCTACTCTCTTTACAATAAGGAAGAGAACAGGTATGACATTATAAAAGAAGTAAATGGGAACGGTATTGAAAAGAACCGCTTCTATGATTATATGAAAAAGGCTGTTTTGAAACTGACACCTGAAATCAATATCGGGGAGACCCAGGCTTATAAACAGCCCCATTATTTTGAGAATTCAGAGAAGATTATCAAGTCCAACAAAAACCTGAATAAGTATGCCGGAACGAAAGTAACCTATGATTTCGATGACAGGAAATATGTAGTTGATGGAGATGTAGTAAACGAATGGCTCAGTCTTGATAAGAAATACAAGGTCCACCTGGACAAGGATAAGGTTCGGGAATATGTGGAGAACATGGCCAATGAAACCGATACTCTGGGAGGGACCCGGACTTTTAAGTCTATCTCCGGCAACCATGTAACGGTCAGCGGCGGGACCTATGGCTGGCTGATGGACAGGGAGACCGAGTACAATCATCTTGTCTCTGCGATAAAAGAGGCCAAAAAAGAAAAAAGAAAGCCGGAGTATTTCCAGAAAGGGAAGTGTCGAAAGAGCAATGACCTGGGAAATACCTATGTGGAAGTCGATCTCGGATCCCAGCACCTCTGGTTTTATAAGAATGGAAAAACCCTTGTATCTACGGATGTTGTCACAGGGTGTGTGTCAAAAGGCCGGTCCACTCCCCAGGGAACCTACTATATCTTATATAAACAGACCAATCACGTCATGGTAGGACCGGGTTACCGCTCTTTTGTTAACTACTGGCTGCCCTATATGGACCGGGGGATTGGTCTGCACGATTCCTCCTGGCGGGGAAGCTACGGAGGGTCGATTTACATGTACAGCGGTTCTCATGGCTGCGTGAATATGCCTTATTCGGCTGTACAGGTTGTATTCAATAATATTGAAGCCGGTTATCCGGTCTGTGTTCATTATTGAAAGCTGATAAGGAAAGCCGGCATGGTAAGGATGCCGGACTCAAACCGATGACAGAGGGTTCTGTCCGAACATGGAATCATTTGAAAATATCAGGCCGCACCTGCGACAGGACTTCGTCAGGTGCGGCTGTTTTTTGTCTTCTTTTGCACTCTTCCCCGCTTTTGCGAGGGAAAATTATATCAAGCCTGCTCGCTTTTTATTAAAAAGCTTCCCAGATCGGGAGATCTTTTGCGGCTTCCCGTGCTTCTCTGCTGAGGCGGCTGCTGTGATAGATTGCCTCCTGCAGATCGATGGCTTTTAAGGAGGAACTGTCCCTGAGAGCCGCAAAGGAGAAAGCCATTTCCAGGATGGAAAGGGGAAGTTCCGGCATCCGGGTTATCTGGTCAGCCGGCTGATTCTCCGGTGTGCAGAGGCTGATTAGCTGTCTCAGGAGCTTTTCCGTCCGGGCTGGGGTAAAGTTGTTGCGGACCCGTGTCTGGTATTCGATGGAGGGGATGGATTCCCTGAGAATCTGCAGACAGAGTTCCTGGTCCGGTTCTTCTACAAGGATGGGATAGAAGCGTCTGGCCAGGGCCCGGTCCGGCACCAGAAAACGTTCATATTCATCGACGGTGGTGGCCCCGATGATCTTGATGTCTCCCCGGTCAATAAAGGGCTTGATCATATTGGAGATATCATTGTTGGAACTTTCGGTTGATCCGGCCCCTACTATGGTATGGATCTCATCGATAAAGAGGATGATCTCCGGATGCTTCCGCAGCTCTTCTGTCAGAGTCCGGATACGTTCTTCCATTTCACCTACATACTTTGCGCCGCCCAAAAGGGAGGTCGTGGTCAGTTTGTAGAGGATGCGGTCTTTGAGAAGTCCCGGAACCTGTCCTTTTGCCAGACGGCAGGCAAGGCCTTCGACAAGTGCTGTTTTTCCGACACCGGCTTCTCCTATGATAACCGGCGATTTTTTGGGTGAAATCAGAATCAGTTCCAAATCCCGGATTTCCCGGTCTCTGCCGACTGCAGGGTCCGTGATATAGGAAGCCGTGTTCATATTGTAAGCATAGGTGTTGAGGAAGTCCCCGACAGGAGCGGATCCGGACCCGGTCCGGTTCAGGGAGAAAATGATGTCCCTTGCGCCGGCTGCGGATTCCTTCCGGTGATCTGCCATCCAGGCTGTTCTTTTTGCAATGTAAGAAGGGAGGCTGAGAGGCATGTCTCCTTTGCCGGTTGCCGGGAAAGTCTCCTCAAGAAAAAGATCTTCTTTCTCCAGCCAGTCTTCCAGGAGCCTTCCCAGGTGGATTTCTTTCAGGGACCGGGTGGGGATCCCGTAGAGAACCATGGTGGCGGAAGCGGCCCAGAAGTTTTTATCCTGACCGAACAGAGACAGACCATCCTTCAGAATGCCGGAAAGAAGTCCGTCATCAATCACAGGATAATTGCCATAGACAGGGGCATGCCGGACAATGGTACGGATCAGATCAAGACGGTCCGGCCCGGCTTTGACCAGGAAAGAATAAACATCAGCTATGGCCTGATTTGCCCTGCCGGAATCGTGGAAGCATGCCCTTAGTGTGCACATGGTCTCAGCATAAACGGAATAGCAGGGGCTTTTGATATTTTCGAAAAGCAGCCAGGCATAATTCAGCCATTCTTCCAGAACAAAAGGTTTTGCTTCTTTTTCCAGCTGGTCAGCCAGGCGGCTGCAGTCAGCAATATAGCGGTCGTAAGAAGCCGGATCTTCCGGAAAAGAGAGGTTGAGCCTTTCCCTTACAAGTTTTTTGATCAATGCCAGGAAAAGATTATCCTTACCCAGAGTGCGGATATGCTCCGGCGTGATCAGCAGACAACGGATGGCAGAAATCTCCAGGGAGGGCTGGCTGCCGGCCTCATCAATGATAGTAAAGGCTTTGGTTAGTGTATTTTCAAGAGAATTCATGGGGATCCTTTCCAGGTCATACCTGATAGCTTTTGACTTTTTATAATTTAGTATACCAGATGCATGATGTTATGGAAAGCAAGCAGGAAAAGTCCGTCCGCAACAGGGAAAAAATGCTTGTGACCGAGTTCTTGTGGCCTTTTTTTCAGGAAAAATCAAAGAAATATTCCAAAAAAGGTTGATTTTTTAGAAAGAATTATGTAAGATATAGTTCAAAGAATTTTAATATTTTACTTATGAGCAACGAAAGAGCAAGCTTGTATACTATAAACTGAACCTTTTAATATCAGGATGATAGGTATATGCATTGTTAAAACGGCTATAAATAGAGACAGACTTGGGCTTTTGTCCGAGACAGGAGGAAGAGATCAATGAAAAGCATATGGAAGCACGGGACAGGAGAGCTTTTAATGCTGCTGCTACTGGCAGTCGGCTTTCTGCTCTTTCCCGCAGGAGTGAAAGCACAGGCACTGAAGGTGAAATACGGAGGATCTACCCACACCTATTACAAAACCATTAACACCGTCTACGTGAATGGGAAAGAGTATAATATTTCCGACAGGCCCATTTACCTGAAGTCGGGCTGTTATGTGGGACCGGCAAATGTCATTTTTAAGACAGGTTTGAAGCTTTCCTATAAGGCCACTTCCTCTTCACCCAGGAAGCTGACCCTGAAGAACGGCAGTAAGAAACTTGTCATGAAAAACGGAAAAAAGAAGGCGACCCTCAACGGAAAGAGCACAAAAATGAGTGTGGCCTCCTGGCGTGTGAGATATTTGACAAACAATAAGGTATACTGGGTTGTGCCTTTAAAGAGCGTGTGCAAGCGACTGGGACTTCATTACAAATTGGAGAATGGGGTAATCTATATTGACACTGAGGCGGAAGAGGAGGAAGATCCTTATGTATCTCCCGCCAATTCGGCAACTCAGACATCCGGCACGGCTTACACGGGGAAGAAGATTGTTCTGGTTCTCGACGCCGGCCATGGTGGTTCGGACAGTGGCGCTACAGCCAAGTGGGACAAGCCCAGCAGCATCGAAAAACATATGACCCTCAAGATTATCCTGGCTGCAAAACAGTATTTTGACAAAGACCCGCATTTTAAGGTATATTACACGAGGCTTACGGATACCTATCCCTCTCTGGAAGCCCGTTATCAGCTGGCTAACAGCAAAAGTGCAGATCTTTTTGTCAGTGCCCATATTAATTCCTATAAGAGCACGTCGACAGGAACGGAGACCCTCTACAGTGCGGACCGGAGCCCCAAGACCAAAAAGAACGGGATTACTTCCAAGGAGCTGGCTTCCTGTATGCAGACCTACACGAAGGCAGCCACGGGATTCCCCAACAGGGGAATTGTCAACCGGCCCAAACTGAAGGTTTTAAAGTATACAAAGATGCCGTCCTGCCTGATTGAGTACGGCTTCCTTTCCAACAAATCGGAATACAAAAAAATGAATTCGAATTATGCCATATACGGAAAATCCCTTTACAATGGCATAGTCCGGATTACAAGACAGCACGGTTTATATAAATAATGAATAACCGGAAGATAATCGGCCGGCAGGAAATATTTCCTGCCGGTTTTTTTCGTCTGCCCGTCATGGATGCTCTCTGGGCGTGAATATTCACGGTACCGCCATCCATCAGGCCACAGGCCATCCGTGCAAAGCCCGTGTGTCGCTTCTACGATACTGGCGCTTTAGATAACCACAACATATAGTAGTAAAACATCTTGCAAGCCACAAGTAAGTGTGGTAAAATGGTCAGGGTTTTGAAAAAAGCATCTGGCCTGATTTTCTTATGCAGGAGAAACAGGATAAAAAGGATCAGTCTGTTATGGTGAATCGAGGGATGAGATGAAGATTATAAAAAGAAGTGGAATGGAAGTGGAATTTGATCTTTCCAAGATCACCAATGCTGTGCGCAAGGCCAATGCCAGTGTTGTGGATAGTGAGAAGATCAGCGAGGAACAGATTCAGGAGATTTCCCGGAATGTAGAGATTATCTGCGCGGGGATGAACCGGGCTCTGAATGTGGAAGAGATCCAGGACCTGGTGGAAAACCAGATTATGAACCAAAGGGCTTTCCGGCTTGCAAGCAATTATATTACCTATCGTTATAAACGTGCCCTGGTTCGTAAATCCAACTCCACAGACCAGCAGATTCTGAGCCTGCTCGATTGTAATAACGAAGAGGTCATCCAGGAGAATTCCAATAAGAATCCTACAGTTAACAGTGTACAGAGAGATTATATGGCCGGCGAGGTCAGTAAGGACATTACCAAAAGATTTCTTCTTCCGGCTAACATTGTGGAAGCCCACGAGCAGGGAATCATTCATTTTCATGATTCCGACTATTTTGCCCAGCATATGCATAACTGCTGTCTGGTGAATCTGGAAGACATGCTGATGAACGGCACGGTAATCAGTGATGTGATGATCGAACAGCCCAAGAGCTTTTCCACGGCCTGCAATATTGCGACTCAGAGTGTGGCCCAGATTGCCAGCTCCCAATATGGCGGCCAGAGCATTACTCTGTCTCATCTGGTTCCTTTTGTCCAGATCAGCAGGGAAAAGTACCGGAAAGAAGTCCGGGAAGAGCTGAAGGCGGAGGGAGTTATCGTCTCGGAAGAAAAGATCAATGAGATTGCCGAGCTCCGCCTGCGCAAGGAGATTAAGCAAGGCGTTCAGGTCATCCAGTATCAGGTCATCACCCTGATGACAACCAACGGTCAGGCACCCTTTGTCACGGTCTACATGTATCTTGACGAGGTGGAGGAAGGTCAGGCCAGGGATGATCTGGCCATCATCATCGAGGAGATGCTGCGTCAGCGTATCCTGGGAGTAAAAAATGAAAAGGGTGTCTATGTGACCCCGGCTTTCCCCAAGCTGATCTATGTTCTTGAAGAAGACAATATACACAGGGACAGCAAATACTGGTATCTGACTGAGCTTGCTGCAAAATGCACCGCCAAGAGGATGGTCCCTGATTATATTTCCGAGAAGGTGATGCTGAAAAACAAAGTGGATAAAACCGGGAGGGGAAATTGCTACCCCTGTATGGGATGCCGCAGCTTCCTGACCCCATATGTGGATGAAGAGGGGAAGCCCAAATACTATGGCCGTTTTAATCAGGGTGTGGTAACCCTTAATCTGGTGGACATCGCCTGCTCTTCCGACGGGGATATGGAACGATTCTGGGAGATTTTTGACGAGCGTCTTGAGCTTTGCCATGAGGCCCTCATGTACCGGCATAAGAGATTGCTGGGAACGCCGTCCGACGTAGCACCCATCTTATGGCAGAACGGAGCCCTTGCCCGACTTAAAAAAGGCCAGGTAATCGATCCTCTCCTTTTCGGTGGATATTCCACCATTTCTCTGGGATATGCAGGACTGTGCGAATGTACCCGCTACATGACCGGGAAGAGTCATACAGACCCGGAAGCTACTCCTTTTGCTCTTGAAGTAATGCAGCATATGAATGATGCCTGCGCCAAATGGAGAAAGATTCATAATATAGATTTCAGCGTTTATGGAACGCCTTTAGAGTCTACCACCTATAAATTTGCCAAATGTCTTCAGGAGAGATTTGGTATCATCGAGGGTGTTACCGATAAAAACTATATTACCAACAGTTATCATATCCATGTTACGGAAGAGATCAATGCTTTTGACAAGCTGAAGTTTGAAGCGCAATTTCAGAAGCTGTCTCCCGGAGGGGCCATCTCCTATGTGGAGGTGCCGGATATGCAGAACAATATCGACGCAGTCCTCTCTGTCATGCAGTTCATCTATGAGAATATTATGTATGCAGAATTGAATACCAAGAGTGACTATTGTCAGGAATGTGGTTATGAAGGAGAGATCCAGATACACAAAGATGAACATGATAAGCTGATCTGGGTGTGTCCCAACTGCGGGAACACGGACCAGAACAAGATGAATGTAGCCAGAAGGACCTGTGGTTATATCGGAACCCAGTTCTGGAATCAGGGGAGAACCCAGGAGATTCAGGAAAGAGTGATGCACCTCTAGGAGTCCAAAAACTCCTGAAATCTCTACCAACCTCCCGATCTTTCCTTTTTATTTTTACAAAACCGGCATTAAGGGCAGGAACCTTGATGCCGGTCTCCTTCGTTTTTGGAGAAAAAACAGGGGGATGAAGGTTGACCTTAACCCCGAAATGCCCTTATACTTAATGGGGACAGTTCTTTTTAGCTGTAAAACAGTCAATAGGAATAGGCCTGACGGTTCCCCGCAACTTGCGCGAAGCCCCTGTGTGTTTTTCTTGATGAG
The DNA here is from genome assembly GCA_902795715.1 of uncultured Lachnospiraceae bacterium. Next base: position 7,735 of record CADBME010000038.1, read on the forward strand.
GACTCAGCCATGAAAAAACTATTTTCGGAAGTTCCCTGTCTGCAAAGCCGCCGCCTGCTTTTGAGACGGCTGACAGATGAGGATGCAAAAGACCTGTATGAACTTGCCCACAGTGACAGGATTTACAAATACCTGCCTACCTTTCTTTATGAACGGAAGTATGAGGATATCCATGAAGTGATCCGCGGGCTTTATGACGAATGTTTCCGGGAGGCAATTATTCTGGGTATCTTTGAAGGAGATGTCTTTTGCGGTCTGGCGGAAATGTATGGTTATCGGGATACCATACACAAAATCAGTGTGGGATACAGGCTGCTGGAAAAGTGCTGGGGCAGGGGAATCGCAACAGAAGCTCTTGGACTTTTGATTCATTATCTCTATGATGAAACCGATATTGAAATCATAACTGCCAGCACTATGATTGAAAATCAGGCATCCGCAGCTGTATTAAGAAAAAACGGATTCGATCTGGTGTCGTCCGGTGTCGGGGAAGACTGGGGCTATGCTGAACCGACTCTTGCAGATAAATGGATCAGATGATCTCAAACAGACATAGATAAGGAGACCAATATGAAAAAGAAATTGTGGACAGCGGCCCTTTGTATCAGCCTTATGGCCGGACTGGCCGGGTGCAGCGGAACTTCCGCCGCCGGAGATAAGGCGGGCCAGCCCAATCCTTCCGGTACCATACGGATCGGCGTCCGGGTCGATATCCGGCGATGGGCCTATTATGATAAAGAAAGTGAAGTTTACAGCGGAGCTGAAGTGGATTATGCAAGAGCTCTTGGAAAAGAGCTGGGATATGACAAGGTAGAACTGGTTTCCGTGACACCGGAAACATTGAAGACTTCCATAGAAAATGATGAAGTGGACTGTCTGGTATCCAAATGTACCATCATGGATACCAGCAAGGAAATATATGAGTTTTCACCGGCTTACTACGAGGATCACGGAAGAGTCATGGTGGAGAAATCCACGGGAATCAAAAAACTCCAAAGCCTTAGAGGGCAGAAGATTGCCTGTCTAAATGGGTCTGATGTGACCAAAAGACTCCGAAATATAATGATTGCCAAAGGGATCATAAGTGAAGAGGATGCCGGAGGAACAGAGTTTGTAGGATATGACAATTATGAAGAAATGTCACAGGCTCTGGAGATTGGAGATGTGGCCGGCTTTGCCGCTGACGAATGTATTCTTCGAGCCTGGCAGGATGACCAGAGGGAGATTCTTGAGGAGTCTTATCAGGATAAAGAATATGGTGTGGCCGTGCTCAAGGATATTTCCTTAAGTGATGAGATTGAAAGAGCGGTAAAAGATTTGAATGAGGCCGGTGTCATGGACAAGATTGTGGAACGCTGGTACTAGAGGGAGGAATACATGGCAGAAGAAAGAAGACAGTTGAGGCAGAATGCCATCCTATTTCTGGCAGCTTTTATCATTTTGATTACAGGGGGAATTCTCCTGTCCGCTATTTTCAGTCAGGAGACAGAAAAATTCTATTATAAGCAGCTCAAAACAGTGATGGAGGACGTCCGGGACCAGGGCAAGGCCATCCGGAAAATGCAGGAAGAGGAAGAGGAGGCTTTTGATAAAATATACAGCTCCAAAGTCCGCTTTGCTGCATACTCCATTCAGCAGGATGAAAGTTTTGTCCGGGAGGATAACTGGGTGAAGGGACTCAGGGATCGTCTGGACTGCACTAATATTTTTATTATAGGCCGGAGAGGTAAGCCGATTGCCAAAAGTGACCAAACGGATATCGATTTTTACCGGATAAGATATCAGCAGCTGCGGTCGGTCTTTGAGGAGGGCAAGGCTTCCCAAAGCTTTTCTGTTACCCAGAAAGATGGGAGAACCTGCCGCTACTATGGGGCTAAGATCAATGAGGATTGCCAAGCTGTTGTTGAAGAAGATGAACAGCCACTTCAGGATCTGTTAAAGAAGATGGGAGACTGGGAGACTCTTCTGGAACCTGCAAGAATTACCGGTAATTCCTATGCTTATGTTGTGTCCGAACTGACCGGAAGTATTCTCTATGACAGTCGGGGATTTGAGGCTACAGATACCATCGAAAGCTACGGGGAGGATCCGGCAAATCTTAAAGATGGGATGATCACCGGGAATCTTCAGAAAGATTCTGACCTGATGGGGACGGTTTATCTTCCGGACCAGAAAGCCTATGTAAGGATAGCCATTCCCAGGACCGATATGACCGCGGCACAAGGCCGTTTTCTTCCGGGAATCCTGATTCTCATGGCCCTCTTTCTCCTGCTGACCATAATGGCCCGCAGGGGAAAACAGGCGGTGCAGATTGCTTTTACCGGCATGATTGCCATGTTTGCCTTTGGATTTCTTTTCTCTTTTCTCTACGGTATTTCTCTGGAGAATTACAAGGACAAACTTATCTCAGGCAGACAGGAGAAGATAGAGACGATTCAGGAAGAACTGCATGAGGATCTGGCGGATCGAAGCGATGCAGCCTATCTGAATCATATGAATGCGGCAGCCGATATCCTGAGCAGGAATGAATTCATGAGAAGCAGGGACCAGCTGAAAAACATCAGTGATGCCCTTGGCTTTGACTATATCATGATTTACAGCGGTGACATGAAAGAAATCACTACCAGCGGCGATTATGTAAATCTGAACCTGTCAGAGGACAAGGATGATCCTTTCTATGTCCTGACTGATTTAAGGTTCGGTGTTTCCGAGAGATTCTGGGGACCGGCAGCAGATCCCATCACCGGAGAGTATCACCAATACATAGGAGTTCCTCTGAAAAAGGATGGAAATCCGGATGGATTCCTTCTTGGTTCTCTTCTGCCGGACAAAGTTCTGATGGAAGGGATAGAGACCGGCACGGAGTCTGAACAGAACCGGACCAGCTCTGAGAAGGAGGCAAAGGAAGAGAATAATAATCAGCTGACGGAAAAAGAGGGAAATCCGGATGCTTTGTATATGAAAAAAACACCGGAGGCCCTTGGAAGACTGGCCTTCGGATATGCTATTTTGATTGGCGGATGGGGCACGGCCGGCCTTGTCATACTCCTGATTTTCAGGAATCTCCTGAAAAAAGGGTCCGAAAAAGGGGAAAAGAAAACAAAAATGTCCTGTTTTACCATGCCCGGCGTTCTGCGGATTGCAGCGGTCTTTGTATCTTTTGCAGCTGCCTTGTGGGTTTTATTCCCCCGGACCGGTTTGCCGGTATGGTCCGCTCTGCGATGTATCATTGAAAATATTTTTTACGGAAAAGCTTTCTCCTATTCGGATGCAGCCCGGATCTATGGCCGTGGGCCGGGAATCGGTGCTGTCACTGCAGGCTTTCTTGCCACCGGCATCTTTTACCTTGCTATTGAGCTGACAGACCTTGTATCAAAAAGAATCGTCAGGGCCGCAGGTGAGAGGACTGGACAGAGAGTCCGGGCAATTTGCCGCTTTATCCAGATTATTCTGGTTCTGGTCCTGATCAGCCTGGTTCTCTATTTCTTCGGAGTTCCCGCCCGGGTGCTTGGCTTTGCCGCTATCATTTTGATTGCGGCCATAGGGCTGGGCGGCAATACGGTGATAGGCGATATGACTGCCGGACTGTGGATTTTGCTGGCAGGAATCCTGCATGTGGGAGATTCGGTTGAGGTGGAAGGAAGAAAAGGCCAGGTGGACGAGATTCATTTGACCTATACGGTCCTGAGCCGGGAAGATGACGACAGAATCATCATAGGAAACCGGGTATTTGCTCAAAAGGGATTGCGCATTCTTAAGTCAGATGTATAGAAATCTGATCCGGGCCAGGTGATTGGATGCCGGATATCTGAAAGATTGCCGGAATCATTTTCTTTATTTTGAATGGGAGGGCAGCTATGTATTATGGGGAGATTAAGAATTGCGATATTGCAAATGGGAACGGAGTCCGGGTGTCCCTTTTTGTAAGCGGATGTACCCACCATTGCAAAGGCTGTTTTAATGAGGAAACCTGGGATTTCTATTATGGAAAACCTTTCACAAAAGAAACAGAAGACCAGATTATCTGCTGGCTGAAACCGGATTATATCGAAGGGCTGACCCTGCTTGGAGGGGAGCCCCTCGAGTATGTCAATCAGAAGGAACTCAGGCCTTTCCTTGAGAGGGTAAGGAAAGAGTGCCCGGGGAAAAATATATGGTGTTATACCGGATATGTCTATGAAAAAGATGTGCTTGGACGTATGGTGCCCAAGTGGAAAGAGACTTCAAAGATTCTCGATCTGATTGATATTCTGGTGGACGGCCCCTTTGTGGAAGATAAGAAAGATATCTCCCTTCGCTTCCGGGGATCTTCCAATCAGAGGATTATCGATGTAAAAAAGAGTCTGGCGGCAGGGGAGACCGTCCTCTGGGAGGGAAGTCATCCGGTCGGTTAGGTTTGCCGCCGGGACCCTGAGGGTCAGTCCCGGAGGGTCAATCCCGGAGGGTTAGTCGTCATGCCGTGTCATTATAAATTGTACGATGATGCCAAGGGCGATTAAACCGGTGGACAGGGGAAGGATTCCTGAAATCATTTGAGGAATCTTCAGATTAAAATAATCTGATACAGTCAGAAGACCTGCGCTGGCATAAGTGCCTCCGAAAATAGCTGTAAGAAGAATGATTCCGGGACGCAGGAAAGCCATGACAATGATGGCGGCAAAGATGCCCACAAATAGGCAGAGGATGACTTTGGGCAGGTCTCCAAGAGGAATCAGAATCTGGGCAGCGGACCAGGCCAGGAAAAAGGAAAGAAGGCAGAGGCCAAGTTTGTATATTTTCCAGGCAGCGGAAGCCAGGATGCCGCCGCAGATCAGGACAATGAGGCTGGAAAGAGGGGGTCTGACTTTGACCATAGGGACGATCAGGGCATTTCCCAGCCAGGAGCCTAAGATGAAGCCGGAAAGACTCATGATCAGCCTTGAAAGCCGGTAGCCGTAAAAGCAGCAGACCAGAGAGAGGATTAAAGAAAGGATGGTCCCTGCAATCAGCCAGAGATCACCAACCTGGCCGGTCAGCTGGGACAAGGTCTTAAGCTGGCCGGATGAAGGGTCAAATATGGTATAATAGCGAAGTATTTCCTGAATACCGGAGCTGTCGGCGAGGGTATTGAAAACATTTGAAAAATCCATGCAAAAACCTTCTTTCATTATAATCAGAGGGAGGAAACGGAGGTTTCCCTTGATTACAGTGTATCACAGAAGGCCTGGATATGGAAATCAGATACTTTTTCATTTTTATCCGGTTGGCTTTGGCAATCGGGTGATCAGCATATAGCTGGCAGGGCAGGACAAAGCCTTTGTCGGAACAGGGAAAAACTCCCTTAATTCATTAGGAAAAACATACAGGAGGAAGATAAATATGAGTAAAGTGAGAACAAGATTTGCACCGAGTCCGACCGGTAGAATGCATGTGGGCAACCTGAGGACGGCATTGTATACCTATCTTATTGCCAAACATGAGGGAGGAGATTTTGTTCTTCGGATTGAGGACACCGACCAGGAAAGACTCTTTGAGGGGGCTGTCGACATCATTAATCGCACCTTGAGTGAAACGGGATTGATTCACGATGAAGGTCCGGACAAGGATGGCGGTTATGGTCCATATATTCAGAGCCAAAGACGTGCCAGCGGCCTCTATATGGACTATGCAAAAAAACTGATCGAAAAAGGTGAGGCCTACTATTGTTTCTGTGATCAGGAGAGACTGGATTCCCTGAAACAGCTTGTGGGGGATAAAGAAATCAGTGTGTATGACAAGCATTGTCTCCATCTTCCAAAGGAGGAGATTGAAGCCAATCTGGCAGCTGGCAAGCCTTTTGTAATCCGGGCCAATGTTCCCAATGAAGGAGAAACCTGCTTCCACGATGAAATCTACGGAGACATTTCCCAGCCAAACCAGGAGCTGGATGATATGATTCTGATCAAGTCTGATGGCTATCCTACCTACAATTTTGCTAATGTCATCGATGATCATCTCATGAACATCACTCACGTCGTGAGAGGAAATGAATATTTGTCTTCCGCACCCAAATATACCAGACTTTATCAGGCTTTCGGATGGGAGGAACCCAAATATATCCACTGCCCTCTGATTACCAATGAGGACCACCAGAAATTGTCCAAGCGGTCCGGGCATTATTCCTATGAAGATCTTATTGAGCAGGGATTTCTCAAAGATGCTATTGTGAATTTTGTGGCTCTTCTTGGCTGGAGCCCTGCGGATAACAATGAGATTTTCTCTCTGGAAGAGCTGGTGAAAGTTTTTGATTATCATCATATCAGCAAGTCTCCTGCCGTTTTTGATATGACCAAGCTTCGGTGGATGAACGGGGAATATATGAAGAAGCTGGATCCGGAGATCTTTTTCGAGAAGGCGGAACCGGTAATCCGCCAGGTAATCCATAAAGATATGGACCTCAGAAAGATTGCCGGATTGGTCCAGTCCCGAATTGAAGTGTTCCCGGATATTCCGGACATGATCGACTTCTTTGAGCAGGTTCCGGAATATAGTATTGATATGTACACTCACAAAAGGAATAAATGTAATCCTGAAAAAGCCCTTTCTATCTTATCCGAGGTTCTTCCTCTTCTTGAGAACCTGGAGGACTTCAGCAACGATGCTCTTTTCACCATGTTAAAGGCTTACGGAGAGGAAAAGGGATACAAAGTAGGACTTGTAATGTGGCCGATCCGCACAGCAGTTTCCGGCAAGATGAGCACACCGGGCGGAGCCACGGAGATTATGGATATCATAGGCAGGGAAGAGACGATCAGGAGGATCCGGGCAGCGATCGATAAGCTGCAGGCTTGAGAGGGGAGAATAATTATCAAGACGGAAACTGTGGATTTTGTCCTATGAATACCGGTTTGCCTGAAAGAATCTTTGTCAAATCTATCGATTGACAAAAAAGGGCTTTTATGATTAACTGAATCCATGTATGACCTGCCTGGGCAGGTAATCTGATACTCTGATGATTCGATATAAACAATCATCTGCTTGCTGACGGATATGTGAATGGACACAGTGCGGGCAGGGGACAAGAATCATCTGATCATGCCGACCGTCTGGGCAGCTTCTTCAGGAAGCTGCCCTTTTTTTCTCAGAGCTTATTTTCAGGGAGGAGAATATGATGAAAACAGATATTCAGATTTCACAGGAAACAGAATTGATTCCGATTCGGGATGTTGCCAGCCAGTACGGAATCGGGGAAGACGATTTGGAACTTTACGGAAAATATAAGGCCAAGTTCTCTGATGAACTGATTAAGAGCGTTGAAGATCGGCCGGATGGAAAGCTGATTCTGGTAACGGCCATCAATCCGACTCCCGCAGGAGAAGGAAAGACTACTACCAGTATCGGTCTGGCTCAGGCTATGGCCAAGATGGGAGAGAATTGCCTTCTGGCTCTGAGAGAGCCATCCCTGGGCCCCTGCTTTGGTATTAAAGGCGGAGCAGCCGGCGGCGGCTATGCCCAGGTGGTTCCCATGGAAGATCTGAACCTGCATTTTACCGGGGACTTCCACGCCATTACTTCAGCAAATAACCTTCTGGCAGCCCTGCTGGATAATCATATTCACCAGGGAAACGAGCTGGGAATCGATACCAGACAGATTGTCTGGAAACGGTGTGAGGACATGAACGACCGAGCTCTTCGAAATATCGTTGTCGGCCTGGGCAAGAAAGCTGACGGATTCGTAAGGGAAGATCACTTTGTCATCACAGTGGCAACAGAGATTATGGCCATCCTTTGCCTGGCTGAGGACATGGAAGATCTCAAAGCCAGACTTTCCAGAATTATCGTAGCTTATAATTACCAGGGAGAGCCTGTGACGGCCGGCCAGCTGAATGCCGTTGGCGCTATGGCTGCCTTGCTCAAGGATGCCATCAAACCTAATCTGATTCAGACCCTGGAGCATACAGGAGCTATTGTCCACGGCGGACCCTTTGCCAATATCGCTCACGGCTGCAACAGTGTACGGGCTACTAAAGCCGCATTAAAACTGGCGGATATCGTAATCACGGAAGCCGGATTCGGCGCAGACCTTGGGGCAGAGAAATTCTTTGATATCAAATGCCGTATGGCAGGCCTCAAGCCTGATGCAGTAGTCCTGGTCGCAACCGTTCGCGCTCTCAAATACAATGGTGGTATGCCCAAGGCAGACCTGGCAAATGAAGATCTGGATGCCCTGGCAAAGGGAATCTGCAACCTGGAAAAACATATTGAAAACCTTCAGAAATACGGAGTTCCTGTTGTGGTTACCCTCAATGCCTTCCTTTCGGATACGGAAGCAGAGCATGAGTACATCCGCAAGTTCTGTGAAGAGCGCAATTGTGAATTTGCCCTGTCCGAGGTATGGGCTAAAGGCGGGGAAGGCGGTATCGCCCTTGCCGAGAAGGTTCTGAAAAGCCTGCGTGAAAAAGAAAGCCATTTTCATGTTCTGTATCCGGATGATATGGGACTTCGGGAAAAGATGGACACTATCGCCCGGAAAATCTACGGAGCTGATGGTGTAATCTATGACGCGGCAGCATCTAAAATGATCGACCGTCTTACAGAACTGGGGTTTGGAAATTTACCGGTCTGCGTTGCAAAGACACAGTACTCCCTGTCCGATGACCAGACCAAACTGGGTCGTCCTGAGAACTATAAGATCTCCGTTCGGGATGTATATATAAGTGCAGGTGCGGGATTTGTCGTCATGCTCACCGGAGCCATTATGACCATGCCGGGACTTCCCAAAAAACCGGCCGCATTCGGTATTGATGTAGATGAAAATGGAAATATAACAGGATTGTTCTAAAAAAAGAACCGGTCAGAGATAAAGTTCTCTGGCCGGTTTTTTAAAGGATTTGATTGTAATATGCCGGAATATATTGGAAGGAAAGCTGGTCTCTTTCCTAATGCATGACAGGAGAAGCAGATTACTTACTGATGTCGACCCACATGCAGGGCTTGATCGTACAGAAGTCAGCTGAGGCCTCATAACCATAGGACATTACTGTGCGTTCCGGATTCACGAAAGCCATGGAACCGGCATACTTTCCGGGAGTTCTGATCCACCAGTTGGTCTCGCTCTTAGGGATTCTGGCAGGTTCCATAGAAGAATAATACTTGACCTCTTCCGCTGTCAGAAGGAAAACTTTGTCCACGGTTGGATTGCCTGCAGGTATGTTGTAATCATTGTTGCGGGCTCCGCGAAGCTCTGTATCCAGGATCAGCTTTCGCTCTTCGTCTGTAAACTGGGCACCCAGGAATCCCGGGGGATCCTTTTCCGGGTCCGTGCTGTCTGCGTCGTTCAGCCATTGACGAATGGAAGAATTCTCCCAGGTCAGCTGGTCTGTTTCGTGGTCATGGAAGGTCAGGATTTCTCCGGTGACCTGATTCTTGTGCATGGCGCTGTCTTTGAGAAGGAAAACACGGTCATCCTCTTTTTCAAGGATTCTCCAGTTCATATTTCCGAAAGCGATAATCTGGCCGAGGCCGGATTCGTAATCTTCGGGGTGGCGAAGCCGCTCCAGCTCCAGGTTGACAAGGCGCCGGTCACTGTCCTTATAAGGCTTGTCCGGCTCAGTAGCGGCCGCACGGAAATCGCCGATGGCCGTTGGAATATCCATACGTTTTTCTGCATCCAGACCGGCCTGATAACGGGTTTTGATGTAGGTATCAAATATGGAATCATCGCCATGGTCAAGAACATATTTATAAGCCTGCCATGCACCCTCGTTATCACCGATCGCACTTTCTGTCATTCCCAGGATACGGCGAAAATGAATGGTTCTGGCAAAGGCAAGAAATGCAACAATGCAGGCAATAACCGCCAGACTGACGATCAGACTGTGGCGCCTTAGCTGCTTTGTCTTGTCTCCGGCCATTTGCAAACAAAGTTTAGCCTGTTCTTCAGAATCTTCGCAGGACTTAGTCCTTTCATACAATTCGGGAGTAACCCACTTTTCATTGATAGGATGCTTGATTTCATATTTGTGAATACGGTCAAATATGTTGTGGGCATTTTGATAGTCGCTGGGGGTCTTTGCATTATCCCGAACATTGCAGGCTTCCTCATACAGGGCAATCTTTCCCTCAGACCGAATCGTGAACTTTTTACGGCCCAGTTTGCGGATGGCATCGGTGTAAACCTCAGCTAACTCTTCGTCGTGTTCGACATCACGAAAATAATTCCTTGCTTTACGGATATACTTGATGGCCCGGGTATAGTACTTATCCTGATCCTCAAACTGCTTCATGTGTTCGGCAATGTTGATGTATCGGTCAGCAGTCGCAAGATCTGCCTTCATCTGTTCCTCAGGAGTTACGTCTTCCTCGAAAATCTTTTCATCAAGAACAATATCGACTTTATCTTTGTCATACGGAGAATCTCCGGATGAGTCATCGTCGAGAAGGATATCGACTTTTTCTTTGTCGTCAGCCATAGAAACCCTTCCTTTCATAAGTGCTTTTCTTCTTCATTAAAAAGGTACTTAAACTCAATTATATTAACACTTTTTGGCCGATAAAACAAGTCTATTTCTTTGCATTTCGGCAGGTAGACCCCGTTTAGAGGATAATAGAGTGAAAAAGACCTCTTCTTTAACAAAAGATCACAAAGAAAAGCAACAAATATTTGCAGAAACGATTGTAATAAAAAATAAAATTTGATAAAATATTAAAAAATGTTACGGAATCCTTTTGTCTCAGCATCATGTTATTTTTAAGGAGGAGATCATTATGAAAAAACAGTTAGGAATGTTCGTCATGACAGCCTGCATGGCCCTGTTTTTAGCATTCAGCCTGCCGGGTATGGCCAAAGCGGAGAGTCTTGGAGTGGCCGATCAGCCGGCTAAGGTTGCCGAAGTGGCTGCGCCGGGAACCCTCAATGCCAGTACAGTTATCATGAAGATTGGCACACTTTCACCAACCTATGTGTCTTTAGAGTTTAATGATAGCACCTATGAAAAAGAAATACAGCTGATAAACAGGTTTTATAAAGTAGTAAAAACTACAACCTGCTATACATATGGCAGCTTTTCTTTGGCCAAGAACAATATATATTATCTTCGTTTCCGCCTTAGAGCTTATGATTATAAGACAGGCTCCTATGTATATGGCGACTGGTCCGGCAGGAGGGGTATCTGTACTGTAGGGTACAGCCTGAAGCTTACGGGCGGCAAGGTTCGTTATAAAGCGCCCAAGGTTAAAGGAGTCAAAAACTTTAAGATTTATTTATCCAAGTCTTCCGGATCCAAGTATAAAAAGATTAAGACTCTGAAGCCCGGAAAGAGCTTCAAGTTCAATAAATTCCGGGGCAAGAAGCTTAAGAAGAATAAAAAATACTATTATTATTCCATTGCCAAAGCCAAGAACGGATTAAATTTCCTTTGCCCGGCCGGCTATTGGTGGATCTACTAGAAAAATATAAAGGCTTTTTAAAAACCGTCTGCCAATCGGCAGGCGGTTTTTTCGTCTAAGTTTATTAATAATTAATGATAGACGAGGAAGTGGTTTTGTCATATAATAAATAAGATTGCACTTTTGAAGGAGTATCAGACAGGATTTGATAGAGAAAGACATTGAAGTCATCTCCCTGCCATAGATGGGGAGATGAACGAGGAGGAAACCATGAGTAAAAAACCTTATTACATTACTACTGCCATTGCCTACACTTCAGGCAAGCCCCATATAGGAAACACCTATGAAATCGTACTGGCGGATGCCATCGCCCGCTTCCGCAGGAAAGAAGGCTATGATGTGTTTTTTCAGACCGGTACGGACGAGCACGGACAAAAGATTGAGCTGAAGGCCCATGAAGCCGGAGTGACTCCCAAGGAGTTCGTGGATAAGGTGGCAGGCGAGATCAGGAGAATTTGGGATCTGATGAACACTTCTTATGATAAGTTCATGCGCACAACCGACGACGATCATGAAAAACGTGTCCAGAAGATTTTCAAGAAGCTCTATGACCAGGGTGATATCTATGAAGGCCATTATGAAGGCTGGTATTGTACTCCTTGTGAATCTTTCTTTACCGAGTCCCAGCTGGTAGACGGCAAATGTCCCGACTGCGGACGGCCGGTTTCCATGGCCAAAGAGCCGGCTTACTTCTTCCGTATGAGCAAATATGCGGACAGGTTGATTGATCATATTAATAAGCATCCGGAATTTATCCAGCCTGAGTCCAGGAAGAATGAGATGATGAACAACTTCCTCCTTCCGGGGCTCCAGGATCTTTGCGTGTCCAGAACTTCTTTCTCGTGGGGAATTCCTGTTGACTTTAATCCCAAACATGTGGTTTATGTCTGGCTGGACGCTTTGAGCAACTATATTACCACACTGGGTTACGACGTGGATGGAAACCATGGTGATCTCTTTAAGAAATACTGGCCGGCAGATATCCATGTTATCGGCAAGGATATCATCCGCTTCCATACCATTTACTGGCCTATCTTCCTGATGGCCCTGGATGTGCCTCTGCCTAAACAGGTATTCGGACATCCCTGGCTGCTCCAGGGTGACGGCAAGATGAGCAAGTCCAAAGGAAATGTGATCTATGCCGATGATCTGGTAAATATGTTCGGCGTAGATGCAGTTCGTTATTTTGTTCTGCACGAGATGCCCTTTGAAAATGACGGCGTGATCACCTGGGAGCTGCTGGTGGAAAGGATGAACTCCGATCTGGCCAACACTCTGGGCAATCTGGTAAACCGTACTATTTCCATGACCAACAAGTATTTTGATGGAATAGTGGAAAACGGCGGCGTAACAGACGGATTTGATAAAGATCTTATGGATGTGGCCCTTGACACCAAGAGGGATGTAATCCGGGCTATGGACCGTCTCAGAGTGGCCGATGCCCTGACATGTATTTTCAACCTCTTTAAACGCTGCAACAAGTACATCGATGAGACCATGCCATGGGTTCTTGCCAAAGAAGAGAAGGATAGGGACCGTCTGGCTACTGTTCTCTACAACCTGGTTGAAAGTATCACGATCGGCGCATCTCTCCTGGAACCCTTTATGCCGGAAACAGCGGAAAAGATTTTTGCCCAGTTGAATTCCTCCAGCCGGTCCATGGATGAGCTTGATATTTTTGGCCTCTATCCCTCCGGATCCAAAGTGACGGATAAGCCGGAGATTCTCTTCCAGAGATTGAAAATGGAAGAGGTAATCGCCCAGGTGGATGCCATGTATGCCGGAAGAAATTCAGGCGCAGAGGCTGACAGTGCCGATGGCGGGGAAGAAAAGAGCGAGGATGTAATCGATATCGAAGCAAAAGAAGAGATTACTTATGACCAGTTCATGGATATGCAGTTCCAGGTAGGTGAGATCATAGCCTGTGAGGCAGTAAAGAAATCGAAAAAACTCCTTTGTTCACAGGTTCGGATCGGAAGCCAGACCAAACAGATTGTCTCCGGAATTAAGAAGTACTACAGTCCGGAGGAGATGGTAGGAAAGAAAGTAATGGTTCTGGTAAACCTGAAGCCGGCAAAACTGGCAGGGGTTCTTTCCGAAGGCATGCTGCTCTGTGCTGAGGATGCAGATGGAAATCTTTCCCTCATAGTGCCTGAGAAGGATATGCCGGCCGGAGCAGAGATTCAGTAGGTCGTTTTATATATAAACCAGTAAGAAAGAAGCCGGAAGAACAATGCCTTTATAAAGCAGGTCTTCCGGCTTTTCATCAGATACGGATTGAGACTCCCTCGCCTTTGGGGGCTAAGCAAAGGGCTGCAGAGGTAGATAAAATGATTTTCGAGACACACGCCCACTACAATGACAGAAAATATGATGAAGACAGGGATAAGCTGCTCGAAGCCCTCCCTGGAGAGGGGATTGGCCGGGTTATCAATGTCAGCGCCAGCTGGCAGGACATGTTGGATACCCTGGATCTGGCCTCGCGATGGCCTTTCCTGTATGCTGCAGTCGGCATTCATCCGGACCATGTGGGAGAGCTGGACCAGGATCGCATGGAAAAGCTTAGGGAATACTGCCATGCGGAAAAGGTAGTCGCTGTCGGAGAGATCGGTCTGGATTACCACTGGAACGTGGAGCCGAAAGAGATACAGAAAAAATGGTTCAGAGCCCAGCTTTCCCTTGCCCGGGAAGAAGGGCTCCCTGTAGTCATTCACAGCAGGGATGCCGCCCGGGATACCTTTGATATAATGAAGCAGGACCACGATGGTCAGGATGGGGGAATTATCCACTGCTATTCCGGGTCTGTGGAGATGGCCAGAGAGTATGTTAAGCTTGGTTATATGATCGGGGTCGGCGGGGTGGTCACTTTCAAAAACGGCCGCGTCCTGAAAGAAGTGGTGAAGGAAATACCGATTCATCATATCGTAGTTGAAACAGATTGCCCTTATCTGGCTCCGGTGCCTTACAGAGGGAAAAGAAATTCCTCGGCCTATCTTCCCTATATCATTGGCCAGATAGCCGCTATTAAAGAGATGGACCCCAAAGAGGTGGAGGAGAGAACCTGGGAAAATGCCATGAAGGTTTATCGCATGAATTCTTAAATGAGGGACGATCTGCAGGGAGGAAGTATGGGAAAACTCAGTAATCCGCAGGAAACGATTGCGGTTTTAAAAGAACATCAATTTACATTTCAGAAAAAATACGGACAGAACTTTCTTATCGATCCCAGAGTACTTGATAAGATCATCGACGCAGCAGAGATCGGGCCGGATGATTTTGTTCTGGAAATCGGGCCGGGTATCGGAACCATGACCCAGTATCTCTGTGAGAGAGCCGGAAAGGTTTGTGCTGTCGAGATTGACAGAAAGCTGATACCGATTCTGCAGGACACCTTGAAGGAGTATGACAATGTGGAAATCATCCACAATGATATTTTGAAGGTGGATATAGGAAGGATAGTGGCGGAGGAAAACGGAGGAAAACCGATCAAGGTCGTAGCCAATCTTCCTTACTATATTACGACACCCATTATCATGACTCTTTTTGAAAAAGAAGTCCCTCTTTCTTCTGTCACCGTCATGGTACAGAAGGAGGTTGCCGCACGGATGCAGGCAGGGCCGGGGAGCAAGGACTATGGGGCGCTGTCTCTGGCTGTCCGCTATTATGCACAACCCTATATAGCTGCCTTTGTTCCTCCCAACTGTTTTATTCCAAGGCCGGCAGTAGGGTCCGCCGTAATCCGCCTCACCCGTCATAAAGAAAGACCGGTTACGGTCAAAGATCCGGCTTTTATGTTCAAAATAATCCGGGGATCATTCAATCAAAGGAGAAAGACTCTGCAAAATGGTTTATATAATTCTCAGGAGCTGAGGATTCCCAAGGAGAAAGTGGTGGAGGCATTGGAAGCTATGGACCTGCCTCCCAATATACGTGGGGAAAAGCTGACACTGGATCAGTTTGCCAGACTGTCCGACCTCCTTTGTCCTGATGATGAGAACCGGTAGACAAACTTTACTCTGCAGCAGGTGAGTGGGATGAAAAAAATGACAGAAGATGAAAAATATATGAGACAAGCCATCCGTCAGGCCGGGAAGGCAGCGGCTATCGGAGATGTCCCCATCGGTTGCGTGATTGTCCATGAAGGAAAGATTATCGCCAGAGGTTACAATCGCCGCAACAAAGATAAAACAGTTCTTGCCCACGCGGAACTCCTGGCTATGCGAAAAGCCTGTAAAAAGATCGGAGACTGGAGACTTGAGGAATGTACTATGTATGTTACCCTGGAGCCCTGTCAAATGTGTGCAGGAGCTATAGTTCAGGCTCGAATTCCCAGGGTGGTTATAGGAAGTATGAATCCCAAAGCCGGGTGCGCAGGGTCTATATTGAACCTGCTTGAGGTAAAGGAATTCAACCATCAGGTGGAAATCCGTACCGGAGTCCTCCGGGAAGAATGCTCACAGATCCTGTCCTCTTTTTTTAGAGAATTAAGAGAAAAACAGAAGGAAAAAAAGGTTAAGCAGAAAACAGAAGCAGGGGAAACAGAAGAAGCCATGGAAGTCGCCACTTGACAAGAGAATTAAAATCAGATATATTGTAACTTACCGTGCAGCTGGGGAGTTAGCGGCGTCCTGTACCTGCAATCCGCTATAGCAGGAGTGATGGTCGGCCCCGGATGACTTATGGATGGAGCTGCCCTTTATAAGTGGTGTTGACAATTGGGTCTCGCGCAACAGAAGCCTTTGAACCGTGTCAGGTCGGGAACGAAGCAGCACTAAGGAGGATGTTTTGTGTGCCGCGAGGGTGCCTGGTTCGAGCTAACTGTAGAGGTAACGTCTGTTGGTAAGCATACAAAGCCGACCGCACGGTTTTTTTATATTAATATATGTTTATGAGGCTTATTATGAAGCAAGCCTAAATAAGATGGGAGCGTCGCAGTAATGTTCTCGCCCGTTTATAAAAGAATGGGCAGAGCGTAACTGTGACGCTCTCTTTATGTCTGTATAAGAAATCATGTTCCCGGAGCCGGCAGCACCGGCAGGCAGAATAATCTGATAGAAAACAGCAGATACTCAACAAAATGTTCACAGAAAATTCACAATTTTTATTAGCACTCGCTATTGACGAGTGCCAATAAACGTGTTATAGTACAGACATAACAAAGAAATACATAAGAGATGCGTCAAGCATCCGGCTCCGGAGCCGTCCGGCAAAGGAGCAGATAGAAAGGAGATAGATATTATGTTGATGCCGAGTATTTTTGGAGATAATTTTGGATTGGATATGTTTGATGATTTCTTCCCCTACAGAAAGCTTCGCACTGTACCGGAGAATACCCCTATCCGAACAGATATTAAGGATCTGGGAGAAAACTATCAGCTTGAGATGGAGTTGCCGGGATTTAGCAAAGATGATATCCAGGCCGAGTTAAAGGAAGGATATCTGACCGTCATAGCTCAGAAGGACACATCCAATGACGAGAAGAATGAGGAAGGAAAATACATTCGCAGAGAACGTTATGTAGGTAAATATCAGAGAAGCTTCTTTGTTGGAAAGCACGTAACTCAGGAAGATATTCAGGCTTCCTTCAAGGATGGCATCCTGGACATCACCTTCCCCAAGGAAGAATCCAAACCGAAGATTGAAGAGAAAAAGCTGATCGAAATCCAATAAAAAAACAGATAAGTAAATCATTTTACCTCCAACCGGCTCTGCCGCATTTTGCGGCAGAGCTTTTTTCTGTCTGCCATAACTTTTAATAATGTTGAGTTTTGGAAACTGCTGTGATAGAATGGAACAACGGGTGAGTAATCTCAGAAAAAAGATTACCGAATTATTCCGGGCTAGTGTCAGACGGAGGACCATTTTTATGAAGAAGGGGCTGTTTGTCATCAATCCATCATCTGGAAAGCAAAATTTCCAGGATAAAATACGTGAGATTATTGGTAAGCTGATTCTGGATCGGACATGTAATCTTATCGATGTTTTTTATACCCAAAAAAAAGATGATGCCCTGGTCAAGGTAGCACATTTAAAAAGCGGTGATTATGATTTTGTGGTTTCGGTGGGAGGAGACGGCACTTTGAATGAAGTCATTAATGGGGCGGTCCTCAGTGACAGCAGAATTCCGGTTGCGGTGATCTCCGCCGGGACGGTCAATGATTTTGCCTCCAGCCTCAGTCTTCCCCAGGATGTCGAACCTTTTTGCGATATGATCAAGTCTTTCCGCACCAAGGTTGTTGATGTCGGCGCGGTGAATTATAAGTATTTTATCAACGTTGTTGCAGCCGGATTTATGTCGGACATCGGATTCAAGGTGACAAAAGATAAAAAAGCTTTTATGGGGAAGTTAGCTTACTATCTGGAGGGTGCTGCAGAGGTGCCTAACCAGCTGGCGAATACATTTCTGATGAGATTCACCAGCGATGAGAAGGTGCTGGAAGAAGAGATTATGCTTTTCATGGTGACCAACTCCAAGAGCGTGGGAGGCTTTAATGTTATTGCCCCCCTGGCCTCAGTGTCAGATGGACTGCTTGACGTTGTGATTATACGGAAGATGGATATCTTCCAGATGATACCGCTGATGATTTCTCTCCTTCAGGGAGACCACGTGAATCATCCGGCAGTGGAATATCTCCAGACCAAAAGTATTCAGATTGAGAATCTTTCCGGTAAAGCGATCATGGTGGATTATGACGGAGAATACCTGGAAGATACTTTCCCCCTGAATATCCGACTGTCGACTCATGGAATATCCCTGTTAATACCTGCAGATAAAGAATAAGATTTATAAATAAATACCGAAAGGGTGGTAGAAAATGTTAGATATCAAATTTGTAAGAGAGAATCCTGAAATAGTAAAACAGAATATCAAGAATAAGTTTCAGGATGAGAAGCTGCCTCTTGTTGATGAAGTGATTGAACTGGATGCAAAAAGAAGAGGAGCCCAGCAGGAAGCCGACGACCTGCGCTCCAACAGAAAAAAGATATCAAAGCAGATTGGCGCCCTGATGAAACAAGGGAAAAAGGAAGAAGCGGAAGCTGTCAAAGAGCAGGTGACAAGGAATTCGGAAAGACTTGGTGAGCTGGAAGAGCTGGAGAGAGAACTGGCGCAGAAGGTTCGGGATATCATGATGAGAATTCCCAATATTATCGATCCCAGTGTCCCCATCGGGCGGGATGACAGCGAGAACGTGGAAGTACAGCGCTATGGAGAGCCTGTCGTTCCGGATTATGAGATTCCTTATCATACAGACATAATGAAATCTTTTGATGGAATTGATCTGGATTCAGCAGCCAAAGTTGCCGGAAACGGATTCTATTATCTGATGGGTGATATAGCCAGACTGCACTCGGCTGTGATTTCCTATGCAAGAGATTTTATGATTGACAGGGGATTTACCTATTGTGTACCACCCTTTATGATCCGGAGCAACGTAGTAACCGGCGTTATGAGCTTTGCGGAGATGGATGCCATGATGTACAAGA
>CADBME010000039.1 GCA_902795715.1 uncultured Lachnospiraceae bacterium
ACTGAATACTACATATGTTATATCTAAAGGGTGTTACTTAGTAACACCCTTTAGTGTGTTTATGGATTTAATCAGGTCTTTTCAGACCGGTCCCGGGAAGGAGGATTTTCGAAATCGCAGAATGTCGGATGGAGTAAAGGAGACCGAAGAAAGATTACAGCTGAATGATGCCCAGATGGAGGCGGTGACCCACGGTCAGGGGCCGGCTATGGTTCTGGCGGGACCGGGTTCCGGTAAAACCATGGTCATTACGTCAAGAACAAGGTGGCTGATCCGGGATATGGGAGTTCGGCCGGACCGGATTCTCGTCATTACCTTTACCCGGGCCGCTGCCGATGAAATGAAGAAAAGATTTCAGAGATTTCCCGGCATGGACCGGGCTCCGGTATATTTCGGGACTTTTCACTCTGTCTTTTTCATGATTTTACGATATGCCTACAATTACCATGCCGGAAGTATCCTTCGTGAGGAGGAGAGAAGGGCTTACATCCGGGAAATGATCAGTGAGATGGAGCTGGAAACTGAGGACGAGAATGATTTTATTTCCAATCTGCTTGGGGAGATCAGCTATGTCAAAGGGGAGATGATGGCTCTTTCTTATTTTCACAGTAATGTCTGCTCTGACGACCAGTTTGTACGGCTTGCCCGGGGATACGAAAAGAGGATTCGCCAGGAAAAGAAGATTGATTTTGACGATATGCTGGTCTTTTGCTATGAATTGCTTAAGAACAGGCAGGATATTCTGGCCATGTGGAGAGAACGTTTCCAATATATACTGATTGACGAGTTTCAGGATATCAACCGGGTTCAGTATGAGGTGGTTAAACTGCTGGCCGGAGAAAAAAGAAATGTATTCGTTGTGGGAGATGATGACCAGTCCATTTACCGTTTTCGGGGAGCCAAACCGGAGCTGATGCAGGCTTTCGAGAAAGACTTTCCCGAGAGCAGGCGGATCATTCTTGCCGTCAATTACCGGTGTTCAAGGGAAATCGTGGATGCGGCTTCTATTCTGATCAGCCATAATGAAAAAAGATATCCTAAAGATCTGACTGCCGCCCGGGAATCCGGGGCTCCGGTGGTTAGGAATGTCTTTGATGACGGAAGCGAGGAATCTGACACTATTGTCCGGGGGATTCGTTTCTATCACGATAAGGGGATCCCTTTTTCGGATATGGCGGTAATTTACCGGACCAATACTCAGCCCCGCCAGCTTGTGGGCCGTTTGATGGAGTTTGGGATTCCTTTTCAGATGAAGGATAGTATCCCCAATATTTTTGACCACTGGATTGCCCGTGACCTGATGATCTATCTGAGGATGAGCCGGGGACAGATGGACAGGGCTTCTTTTCTCCGGGTCATGAACCGTCCCAAACGCTATATATCCAGAGCCATGGTCACTGATTCGGAGGTGGACCTCTTTAAGCTCAAACAGCAGACTTACGGTAAATCCTGGCTTTATGACAAGATTGACCGTCTGGAGATGGATCTTCGCTTGCTGGGACGGATGGAACCCTATGCGGCCATACAGTATATTCGCACGGGGATCGGATATGAGGATTATCTGAATGATTATGCGGCCTATCGGCAGATGGATGCAGACGGGCTATATGAAGTCCTCAATGAGATCCATGAGAGTGCCAGAGACTATCATTCCATGGAGGAATGGTTTTCCTATATAGACCAGTACGGGAAAGAGCTGCAAAAGCAGAAAAAGAATCAAAGAAGAGAATCGGAGGGGCTGACTCTGACGACCATGCACAGTGCCAAAGGCCTTGAGTATGAGGTGGTTTTTGTCATCGATATCAACGAGGGCATTACACCCCACAGGAAGGCAGTGAAGGATGTCGATCTGGAAGAGGAGAGAAGACTTTTTTACGTTGCCATGACCCGGGCCAAAAGCTATCTGTTTCTCTATTCGGTCCGGGAACTCTACCGAAAAGAAGCACAGATTTCCAGATTTCTGGGTGAGATCTGGCCGGCAGATAAAGAGCAGAGTCAGGTCACCAGGCGCCGTCCTCCCAAAGGCCGGCAGACAGGTAAAAAGAAAAAAATAAAGATGATCAGATAGAGACTCTCCGGGAAAGAGAGTTTGTTCTATATCATTTGGGAAACCATAGTAAGATCAGGAAAAGAATTGAAATACTAGAAAGGACCTTTCATGCTTAATCTGTTCAAAGTCATCATTATTGGTATTATAGAGGGAATCACGGAGTGGCTGCCAATCAGCTCTACGGGACATATGATTCTGGCCGAAGAGTTTATCCGCCTGAATATGTCTGAGGAGTTTATGGAGATGTTCAATGTGGTCATCCAGCTGGGGGCCATCCTTGCGGTCTGTGTTCTCTATTTTCACAGACTCAATCCTTTCAGTCCCCGCAAGTCTCCGGCGGCAAAAAAAGGAACCCTGATTCTCTGGAGCAAAGTTCTGATCGGCTGTCTTCCGGCCGCCATAATCGGAATTCTTTTTAATGACACCATTGACCGGCTATTTTATAATCCCCAGACGGTAGCCTTTACCCTGATCTTGTATGGTATTCTCTTTATACTGGTAGAAAAAAGAAATGAAGGCAGGGAATTCAAGGTGACAAAGATGAGCCGCCTTTCCTACAGGAATGCCTTTGAAATAGGCCTTTTTCAGCTCCTGGCCCTGATACCCGGCACCTCCAGATCCGGGGCCACCATACTGGGAGGAATGATTCTCGGGGTTTCCCGGAAAGTGTCGGCAGAGTATTCTTTCTTTTTGTCTATCCCTGTCATGTTTGGTGCCAGTCTGTTAAAGATTGTTAAGTTCGGATTCCATTTTACTCCCTTGGAAGCCGTGACTTTGCTTACAGGTATGCTGGTGGCTTTCGTCGTTTCCATCCTGGCTATCCGCTTCCTCATGGGTTATATTAAGCAGCATGATTTCAAGGCCTTCGGTATTTATCGTATCGTCCTTGGTATCCTTGTGATTATCTATTTCTTTTTGATCAAGTGATTTCATATCATTTAAAATAAACATCATTTAAACTATATCATTTATAAATGTCGCAAAAAGGAGAGAGGACAAAAGAATTTATGGGTATTTTTAAAGCGAGGGCTGGGATTGTCAGCCAGAAAAAAATCGGTGAAAATATTTTTGATCTGCTGATTCATTTTCCGCAGGGAGCAAAGAGTGCCCTGCCTGGTCAGTTCGTATCTCTCTACTGCAATGATGCCACACGACTTCTTCCAAGACCCATCAGTATCTGCGGGATTGACCGGGAAGCCGGAAACCTGAGACTGATCTACAGGGTGGCCGGCAAGGGAACGGACGAGTTTTCTGCCATGAAAGCCGGAGACAGTCTGGAAGTTATGGGACCCCTTGGAAATGGTTTTCCTCTGAAAGACAAGCCGGCTATACTGATTGGAGGCGGTATCGGTATTCCCCCCATGCTGGAGCTGGCCCGACAGCTTCCGGGGGAAAAGAATGTGGTTTTAGGGTACCGGGACCGGATTTTCCTTCTGGAGGATTTCAGGGACTATGCCCCGGTCCATGTGGCCACGGAAAATGGCAGTATCGGGGCAAAAGGAACGGTTCTTGACGCCATCAGACAATACGGGATCCAAGGTCAGGTAATCTACGCCTGCGGTCCTATGCCCATGCTTAAAGCCGTGTCTGCTTATGCAAAAAAAGAAGGATTGGAGGCATGGATTTCCCTGGAGGAGAGGATGGCCTGCGGAATCGGAGCCTGTCTGGGATGCATTGTCAAAACCGGAAAGAAAGACCCTCATACCAATGTCAATAACAGTAGAATCTGTAAGGATGGACCGGTCTTTGATGCCAGGGAGGTGGTATTCTCATGAAAATGGAAGTGACGATTGCAGGGAAAAAGTTTAAAAATCCGGTAACCACAGCCTCGGGAACTTTCGGATCGGGTGCGGAATATGAGGAATTCCTGGACCTTTCCATGCTGGGAGCCGTGACGACAAAGGGAGTGGCAAATGTTCCCTGGGCCGGAAACGAGACACCGAGAATTGCGGAGACCACGAGCGGTATGCTCAATGCCGTGGGCCTTCAGAACCCGGGAATCGACCTTTTCTGCAAAAGAGATATTCCCTATCTTCTCGATAAGAAAGCAGATATTATTGTCAACGTGTGCGGGCGAACTGTGGAGGATTATCTGGAAGTCGTGGAACGACTGGCAGACCAGCCGGTTTCCCTTCTGGAGATCAATGTTTCCTGTCCCAATGTCAAAGCCGGAGGAATTGCTTTCGGACAGAATCCGGATGCTCTCTATGAGATTACCAGGGCGGTGAAAGAAAAAGCCAGACAGCCTATCGTCATGAAGCTCAGCCCCAATGTGACTGACATCACGGAGATGGCCAGAGCAGCCGAAGCAGGCGGAAGCGATGCCCTGTCATTGATTAATACCATTACCGGAATGAAGATTGACATACACAGACGGCAATTTGTTTTGGCCAATAAGACAGGCGGTCTTTCCGGGCCGGCTATTCACCCGGTGGCTGTTCGCATGATCTGGCAGGTCCACAAGGCCGTTTCCCTTCCCATCATAGGTATGGGAGGCGTTATGAACGGGGAAGACGCAGTTGAACTCATGATGGCCGGAGCCTCCATGGTGGCAGTGGGTACAGCCAATTTCCACAATCCGAGGGCCACTCTTGAAGTCCTTCAGGGAATCAGGGATTACATGGAAGCCTACGGGATTGAGGATGTCAACGAGATTATCGGATGCATGTGAAACAATGGTAGTCAAGAAAGAAAGGGTATGTTACAATTACCCTATAAGTCTGTGCAGGATGCAGGATGATCTTGCCATGTTTCCATGTCCGGGACAGGCAGGACAGAATCTGTAAAATATCTAATTCAAACAGGAGAGAATATGGAGCAATATAAAAAAGAATTTATTGAATTCATGATCGATTGCAATGTATTGAAGTTTGGTGATTTCACGACAAAAAGCGGGAGAAAGACCCCCTTCTTTGTCAACACCGGATTTTACCGTACCGGATCCCAGCTGAAGAAACTGGGAAACTATTATGCTAAGGCCATACATGATCAATTCGGTCTGGATTTTGA
>CADBME010000040.1 GCA_902795715.1 uncultured Lachnospiraceae bacterium
GACAGTTTCATCAGCATCCATCGTGACTATCGTTGCATTTTCAATAACAAGATCATAGTTTTTCATTATCTATCTCCATAAATCTACACTTGTCAGATGCTTTGTCATATCAGCACTCATTCTTTATATTCTACCCCGAATCCATTTTTTATGCTACCTTTTGATGATTTCCTTTGTTTAATCTGCTATTATTTACTTAATAATCAGGTATTTTAAAAAAGGTGGGCAATTACGATGAAAAAAGCATGGGAGATGGCCAGGGAGCTGTTTTTGCAGGCAGCTCCGATTATTCGGTCAGCGAAAAAGGATCCTTCCTCCGACTACTGGAATTATCGATACTATCGAACATTTGCAGATTATTTGAGCGCTGTCACATTTCCAAAGCGAGTGCCGGTATGTCCGGAGACTGCAAAATTTCGCGATCAGATTCGCGACAGAAACCCCTATCCGACCGGAGCCTACATGGTGGTAGCGGATGATACCGAAAGAGAGTGGGGGCCGCAGAATTGGGAGCAGAAGTCCGCGGAGTACATCGGAATGGGATATATTCGATGATGAAGTTACGTTGTTCCTGTAAAGGCTGTTCCCCACTATACTTTATTTGAAGCATCCAATGCTTGTTGTAAGTCTTCCCCACTATGTTTTACTTCAACCACATTTACTGAATAAGGCAGTTTTAAAATAAACCCTACTATATTTCACATAGCCATTCCTCTTGAAAGTTGACAAAACATGCATTCTACTATACACTTAATAAGTTAAAGACATCGTTATTATGCGGATGAAAGTGAGGAAATCCATGAGATATGATTATAAGAAAATAGAGCCCAAGTGGCAGAAGGTATGGGAGGACGGCAAGGTCTTCCGGGCAGTAGACGGGTCAGAGAAACCCAAGTTTTACGGTCTGGTTGAGTTTCCTTATCCCAGTGGAGCCGGCATGCATGTAGGCCACATCAAGGCATATTCAAGCCTTGAGGTCGTTTCCAGAAAGCGCCGCATGGAGGGTTACAATGTTCTCTTCCCCATCGGCTTTGATGCCTATGGCCTCCCCACCGAGAATTACGCCATCAAGACCAACACTCATCCCAGAAAGATTACAGATCAGAATATTGAAAAGTTTACTAACCAGCTGAAAAAAGTGGGTTTTGCTTTTGACTGGGACCGTGTTGTCGATACAACCGAAGAGGATTTCTATCGGTGGACTCAGTGGATCTTCCTTAAGCTTTTTGATCATGGCCTGGTTTATCGGGATAAGGCCTGGGTTAATTATTGTCCCTCCTGTAAGGTAGTTCTCTCCAATGAGGACAGCCAGGGAGGAAAGTGTGATATCTGCCACAGTGATGTAGTTCAGAAGTCCAAGGATGTCTGGTATCTGAAAATCACCGAGTATGCGGATAAACTCCTGGAAGGCCTTGAAACGGTAGATTATCCGGAGAATATCAAGCAGCAGCAGATCAACTGGATCGGCCGTTCGACCGGTGCTTTTGTAGATTTTTCCATTAAGGGAATCGATGAGAAGCTGGAGATCTATACGACCAGACCGGATACCCTCTTTGGTGTAACCTTCATGGTTATTGCTCCGGAGCACCCCATGATCGATAAATATGCTGACCGGATTGCCAACATGGATGCCATCGATGTTTACCGCAAAGAATGTGCCAAGAAGACAGAATTCGAAAGGACCCAGCTGGTAAAGGATAAAACCGGCGTAAAGATTGACGGTTTCACTGCCATAAATCCGGTAAACGGAAAGGAAATCCCGGTCTTTATCGCTGATTATGTAATGATGGGCTATGGTACCGGCGCCATTATGGCCGTGCCGGGTCACGATCAGAGAGACTATGATTTTGCCAAAGAGTTCGGTATCGATATCATCGAGGTTATCAAAGGCGGGGACATGAATGAATGTGCTTATACCGGAGATGGCGAGATGGTGAATTCCGATTATCTTAACGGATATACCAACAAAAAGGATTCCATCGAACGAATCATCCAGGAGCTGGAGAAAGAGGGAATCGGCCGGGCAGGCGTCCAGTACAAGATGAAAGACTGGGCCTTCAACCGGCAAAGATATTGGGGAGAGCCTATTCCTATTGTTCACTGCGAACATTGCGGTGACGTAGGTGTTCCCTATGAAGAATTGCCTCTGAAGCTTCCGGAGGTTGAGAACTTCGAGCCGGGTCAGGACGGAGAATCTCCTCTGGCCAAGATTGATTCCTTCGTAAACTGTACCTGTCCCAAGTGCGGACGCCCGGCCAAGAGAGAAACAGATACCATGCCCCAGTGGGCCGGGTCTTCCTGGTACTATCTCCGCTACATCGATCCTCATAACAATGAGGCATTTGCGGACATGGATAAACTGAATTACTGGATGCCGGTTGACTGGTACAACGGCGGTATGGAGCACGTAACCAGACATATGATCTACTCCCGCTTCTGGCATCATTTCCTCTATGATATCGGTGAGGTCAACACACCGGAGCCCTATGCCAAACGTTCTGCCCAGGGACTGATCCTGGGACCGGATGGAGATAAGATGAGTAAATCCAAGGGCAATGTCATTGATCCGCTGGATATCGTTGAAGAATACGGAGCCGATACCCCGAGAACCTACGTCCTTTTCATGGGTGACTATGGAGCGGCAACTCCCTGGAACGATCGTGCTACCAAGGGCTGCAAACGTTTCCTTGAAAGAGTAGCCGGCCTTTCCGATATGCTGACTGAGGACAAGGCCTCACCGGCAATGGAGACCAAATTCCATCAGACCATTAAAAAGGTAACTCAGGATATCGAGAACATGAAGTTTAACACCGCCATCGCAGCCCTCATGGCCCTGGTCAATGACATCTATGATGCCGGTGGAGTCAATAAAGAAGATTTCCATACCTACATCAAGCTGCTTTGTCCCTTTGCTCCCCACCTCTGTGAGGAACTCTGGGAAATGACGGATGGAGAAGGCCTTTGTTCCCTGGCATCCTGGCCGGTATATGACGAAGCCAAAACCGTGGAATCCACCATCGAGATCGGTGTCCAGGTCAATGGCAAGATGCGAGGCACCATAACTATTCCAAGAGATTGCGGTAAAGAGGAAGCCATCGCAGCAGCCATGGAGATTCCCACGGTTAAAAAATCAACAGATGGCAAGAAGATCGTCAAAGAGATCTATGTGCCAAATAAAATTGTAAATATTGTCGCAAAATAACAATTGTCGCAAAATAAATATTGTCGCAAAATAAGTGAGACTGCACTAAGACAATTTAGTTTTGTCCCATGAGCAAAATGTGCAGGCGTCTGAATGAATTTGCTGTCGGAATGTTGTCGTAAACATGTGACCGGAAGGAAATCATCAGATGCCTGCTTGTTTTATAACTTGCCTATGAAAAGAGCTTTTTTTGACGGTTGAAGAGACGTTATGTTTTTTATAATCAATACAGAAAGTAAAAAGGAAAAGTCTGCCTTATTCCTTTATATCAATATGACGATTATGTGACTATTGAAATGCTATTATTCTTTTGTAAAAGAGAAATAATGGAATCTGATCTGAAGGGAATTGATATTATATCATTTAGCTTGTGATACCAGTTTTACCGTCATGAAGACTTATTAATCCGGAAATCGATTGTACTTGAAAAACCTGTAATAAATAGCTTGCAGAAAGGAGGGATTGGCATGAAAAAGATTCGTTGGATGATCGGAAGACTTGTTGAAGCCTTTTCAAATAATATTTCAAATAAAAAATTTCGAC
>CADBME010000041.1 GCA_902795715.1 uncultured Lachnospiraceae bacterium
AAAAAATATTTCAAGGTCAGGCTAGAGTTTGATCAGGCTAGATATGACCAAATCATAGAGGATGCGGTGAAGAATAATACTCCAGGCTATGTGTGTGCTATTGAGGCGAATAACCTTAGTTATGCCTATCATCATCCAGAATTCTTAGAGGTGGTGAATGGGGCATTAGTGAATAGTTGTGATGGGGCCGTATTAGCGAAGATATTGGCCAAGATTCATCATGAGGATATCGACTGCTATCCAGGAACGGATATCTTTGATAAATACACCGCTTTAGGAAAGTATCGTCAGTTTTTCTTGGGTAACACCCCTGAGGTGTTGGCAAGTCTGAAAGAGAATTTAGTATCCAAGCGGGATCCGAAAGTGGCTGATATGCGATTTGAGACATTGCCTTTCCGTAAAGTGGATGAGTTTGACTATCAGGGAATTGCCGATATGATTAATAAGGATAACCCTGACATCATTTGGGTGAGTCTTGGCGCCCCTAAACAGGAGTATTTCATGTCTAAACTGAAGCCTTATCTGAAGCGTGGCGTACTCTTTGGCGTGGGGGCTGCATTTAACTTTAATTCCAGTGTTGGAGGGGTAAAGCGCTCACCAGAGTGGATGCACAAGATGCGACTGCTTTGGCTGCACAGAGCGTTTGAAGAACCGAAGAAAAATATTCCCAGATACTGGCGGTTTATCAGAACTCTTCCCCGGATGATATGGGATGAGAAGAAAATGCTGAAGGAACAAAGAAAAATGTAAGGGATATGGCAAACAACAATGAGACGAACAAATTGATCAAATGGGGAATCATCATTGGTGATTTCATTATTCTGAATATCCTATTATGGGGCTTCCTCAAATGGCATCCCAGCGTGTCTGCTTGGGATGAGACGAACTGGCATATGTTTATGCTGGTGTGTAACTTTGCCCTTACGATAAGTGAGTACAAGTTCTACACTGTGATACATAGGCGACTGGTGACAAGTAGTGACATTCTACAGAGAATCGTTGCGATGACCATGGTACAGGCATTTATTGCGTATGTCATCATGAAGACCTTTAACTATTCTCTGCCTGTGGGAAAGGTACTCCTGTCGTTGGGTACGTTGTACTTTGTGCTCCTGTTGATGGCACGAAGTTTAGAGAGGTGGATGGTTAAGAAATACCGTAAGTCGGGAGGTAACTTCAGGACGGTGGTCTTTGCGGGGGATGACGAAGAACTACTCAATGTCTATGAGCGGCTGATGCAGGATCCGACCCGTGGCTTCCGGATTTTAGGTTACTATGGCAACAATGAGTTAACCGTTTTGAATAATAAACTACGACCGCTAATAAAACTTGGAACATTGGATGATTTACTGGCAAACGTACATCAGCCAGACCAACTGACATTGGGCGATGATATGTATGTGTGCGTATCTCGTAGAAAACCAGATGTGGTAAAGACACTATCGACAATGTGCGATGAGAGAGTGATACGTTTCTATTATGTACCTGTATCAGTGGAAACAATAGGACTGAACCTCAAGCGTGAGTTGTTGGATGACATTGAGGTGTATGCCACTTATGAGAATCCTTTGGCGAATCCCGTGAACAGGGCAATCAAACGGGTGTTTGATATAGTGGCCTCCTCATTTGCATTGCTCTTAATCCTGCCATTCCTGCCCATTATCGCCTTTATGATCAAAAAGCAAAGTCCGAAGGGACCCATCTTATTCAAGCAGCCTCGTACGGGGCTGGACGGTAAAGAGTATCTGTGCTATAAGTTCAGGTCTATGCACCCGAACAAGGACGAGTCTGGACTGGTGCAGGCCACGAAGGACGATCCAAGAAAGTTCCCGTTCGGGGACTTGATGCGCAGGACGAGTATTGATGAACTGCCGCAGTTCTTTAATGTCTTTGCGGGCTCCATGTCAGTGGTTGGGACAAGGCCTCCCACAAGGGATGAGGTAGAGAAATATACAGCATCTCAGTGGAGGAGGATAAGCATTAAGCCCGGTATTACTGGAATGTGGCAGGTTAATGGAAGAAGCTCTGTTACCGATTTCAATGAGGTAGTTGAGTTGGATAAAAAATATATTGATGAGTGGAATCTATGGCTCGATATCAAGATAATTCTAAAGACAGTTGTAGAGGTTTTTGCGCATAGGAATTCGTACTGATTGTTTGACATTCAGAGTTGACCAATACTGTAAGACCTGCCTCTGAATTTGGGGCAGGGCCTTATCTGGTGGTGAAAGCAGTATTTTAAGGGCATACGTAATGAAGATTGCAATGATAGGACACAAAAGAATACCGTCCAGAGAAGGAGGCATAGAGATAGTTGTTGAGGAACTGTCTACACGCCTTGTTCAGATGGGCCATTCGGTCACTGTATATAATCGAATGGGGCATCATGTGTCTGATAAGAATGAAGACAAAGAGGCACATAAGCTCAAAAATTACAAGGGAATCAGGATAGTGCATGTCCCTACACCTGCAAATAAGGCTATGAATGCAATCGTGTATTCATTTATTGCGACTATGCTCGCATTATTCGGGAATTATGATGTGATCCATTTTCATGCGGAAGGCCCATGCCTGATGCTGATAATTCCGCATATCTTCGGGATAAGGACGATTGCAACAATTCACGGACTTGACTGGCAGAGGGCAAAATGGGGCGGCTTTGCTACGAAGGTATTAAAACTGGGAGAGAAAATCGCTGCCAGATATGCAGATGAAGTAATTGTTTTATCACTGAATGTTCAGCAATATTTTAAGGATACTTACAACAGGGAAACAATCTATATCCCCAATGGTGTTACAAGGACAGAGTTCCGCGAGCCTGACATCATCAAGACAAAATTCGGTCTGGAAAAGGACAAGTACATTCTGTTCCTGGGAAGGATAGTTCCAGAGAAGGGTATCACTTATCTTCTGGAAGCTTTTTCCGGGGTCAAAACTGATATGAAACTGGTCATTGCCGGTGGAAAGAGCCATACGGATGAGTATGAAAACCAGATCAAGCAAATGGCAAAAAAAGACAGCAGAGTTGTTCTCACCGGATTCGTCCAGGGAAATCTTTTTTCAGAACTTTACAGCAATACATATATGTATGTGCTGCCCAGTGATGTGGAGGGCATGCCTATAAGCCTTCTGGAGGCTATGAGCTTTGGACGCAGATGCCTTGTCAGCGATATTCCTGAAAATAAGGAAGCCTGCAAGGACTATGCTCTGTACTTCAAAAAATCGAATGTGAAGGACCTTGAAAGGATGTTAAAAAGGGCTATAAAAAAGCCTGAGCTGTTTCATGCCGATTACGAGATCATGAATTACTGCTACAACAGATTCAACTGGAATGAAGTTACAAGTGCAAGTGTAAGGCTGTATATTGATACGATCATAAATGTTGAAAGAATTGACAGAATCTAGCGGGATTATGGATGGTAGGAATCTTGAGCTTATCATAGCAATAATAAGGCAAGAAACTGCAGGAATAAACATTAAGCTGCTGTCTGCTTTACTGCTGATTGAGGCGGTTATTGTTTTTGGAGGACGGATCC
>CADBME010000042.1 GCA_902795715.1 uncultured Lachnospiraceae bacterium
AAGGTCTGTTCTGCGCATATGACAACGTAGAATTCCTTGCTCCTACCTATGCAGGTGACTATATCGAAGCATACGGCGAAATCGACAAGATCGGCAACACTTCCAGACACATGGTATTCGAAGCAAGAAAAGTTGTCGTTTCCAGAAAAGACATCAGCGCTTCCGCTGCTGACTTCCTTGAGGAACCCATCGTTGTTGCAAGAGCTTCCGGAACTTGCGTAACACCTAAGGAATGCAAGAGAAAATAATCTCATTATCTGAGAAACATTAAAACCCGAAGGTTAAGGCCTTCGGGTTTTTTCGTTGCGTGTATCCAGTCATACAAAAATACTTTTTGTACTGTTTTTCAAATTTTGGTGTGATATAATGATACCATCAAACATCAAGAACCTCGCAGTACTGCGGGGTTTTTTGCATCATTTATCAAAAGGAGTATTATATGTTACGTAGATTTTTAACTCAGGAGCTGGAATTCGAAAAGAAAACGCTGGCCAGATTGAAATCGCACAAGCTGCCCCAAAGCAAAGTCATCCTTGTTTCTGCAGGCGGTTTCTTTTATTACAAGAATCGCGGTGAAAAGAAACGAACCTACATCCCCAGAAAAAACACCAGACAGATATGGCAGATAGCTTCTGTCAGATTTTACAGGCAGAAAATCATTTTTCTCGAAGAAAACATTTCAGCGCTGGAAAAAGTGCTTTTAAAACTTCGCGATTATGATGACGAATCCGTCCTCTCAACCCTGCCCAAAGTATACCGCGACGCTGTTGAATATGTCAGATCCCGCGATATGTCCAATAAAGTCCATCAATCCGAGAATCCTTACAATCGCGAAGACCTGGCACTGGTTGTGTCAAACGGTCTGATAGTGCGTTCAAGAGAGGAATTGATCATTGCCGAGTTGTTGATTTCATTGGGTATAGAATTCTGGTATGAAAAGGCTCTTACAGTAACCGGAAGTGTGATCTTAGCCGATGGCAGTGTGATTATGCGCGAAATGACTATTTATCCTGATTTTACAATCAAACTTGCCGATGGAACTATGTTTTACTGGGAGCATTGCGGCCGTCTGGATTTGGAAAAGTATCGCGACAGGTTTATGGAAAAGATGAAGTTATATGCTGAAAATGGTATCTTCGCGCCGGCACGTTTATTGATAACCACTTCCGGAAAAGGCGAAGCCATCAATATTCCTGCCCTCCGGGATTTGGTAATGAATGTAATATTGCCTCGTTGTAAAATCACAAACAAACCGGAATAATACATGTTTAGACTGCAGATTTACGGTTATATACTTGTGTTTTTAAGGGGCCGTTTTGCAATAATACACATATGAATTCTCCTTTTCGAGCAAAATACTTGCGCCTCTGCTAGTATTACATGCGACACATCTTCAATACACACGCATAATCGGTTATTATTTTCATCTGTACGTGTATTATTGCTCACCAAAGCAATCGTCATACACGTATATTGTGTCTTAACACATAACAGTACGTGCAATTCCGGTTTTCCATTGCTGGTAATATACGTATACGCCATGCTTTTGCAATATTGTACGTGTGCTATGTTCTCCGACCTCATCCATAGCCACCAAAAAACCGCGCCTCGGCGCGGTTTTCTTTACTTTCAGCAGTTCTTGATATATTCCACTTCAGCTTTCGTCAGTTTCCTGACAGTGCCCTCTTTCAGTCTTCCCAGCCGGATCTCTCCGATGGATATCCTCTGAAGTTCCTGCACGGGGTTCCCGATGGCTTTGCACATCTTGCGGACCTGACGGTTCTTTCCTTCGGAGATGGATATCTCTATCAGCGTGGAGTTTTTGTTTTCCTTTAAGAGCGTCACCTTGGCAGGCTTCGTTACGTAGCCTCCGATGTCGACGCCGTTTCTCAGCTTCCAGAGTTTTTCCTTTGATACCACGCCTTTGACCAGTGCATGATATGTCTTGAAGACTTCGTTTTTAGGATGGCTCAGGCGGTACGCCGCCTTACCGTCATTGGTCAGTATAAGTGCCCCCGATGTGTTCATGTCAAGCCTTCCCACAGGGAAGACTCTTTCGCCGATGTCAGGAACCAGATCCAGGACTGTAGCCCTGTCCTGCTCGTCCTTTGCGGTGGTGACATAGCCGATGGGTTTGTTCAGGAGGTAGTATACGGCGTCTTCCTGAGCTGCCAGCTCAGTGCCGTTCACAGTCACCCTGTCTCCTTCCTTGACATCATAGCCGGGCTCCTTGAGTACTGCCCCGTTTACCTTGACGTTTCCGTTAAGTATAAGTTCGTCGGCCTTTCTTCTGGAGCAAAGGCCGGAACCTGCTATATATTTGTTGATTCTCATTCTTCCCTCCTCAGAAATTCATGCTTACGATTATGGGCATTGTGACCGGTATGATGAAAGTGTACACGCAGCCCGTAACAAATGCTATTATGGCGCAGGTCTTGTTCGTGCTGCTTTCAATGGTCCCTATGCAGACGTCCATGGAAGCGGCCACCGCCATGCCTGTGGTTTCAACATAGCCTATCTTCTGCGCTACGATGGGCACCGTGATCAGGGTAAGTATTACCCTGAAGAAATTAGACAGGAAAGCAACGGCTCCCGCAGCTACATATCCTCCGTCGATTATTATGTTCGGAGCCAGCGAGTACCAGCAGAAGGTCGCACCTATCATCAGGGACTCATGCGCATTGTAATCCATAAAGATCGTGCATACAAAGACTCCGAGAAGAGTCGCTATGCCTACTACCAAAGGGAATATGAGCGTCTTGACGCCGGCCTGTTTTATGAGTTTCGGCGCCGTGCCGTCAAAGCCCAGATCGACCCCCACAAGGAACACCATGAGATAAAGCGCATATGTTATGTATGTCCCTACAACGCTGTAACCTTTTTCGAAATCTATTATGCCTGTTCTGACTACCGTTACGTAGCCGAAAATGAATCCGGCGATGACTCCCGCCACATAAAGGAACGTAGTCTTGGGTATGACGGTTTTTCCCTTCTTTTCGGCGTTCTTTTCTTCGCGGAGTTTTTTGCGCTCTTCTTTGGGTATCAGTTCTCCCTTGGCGTTATAACCCACCAGTCTCCTGGTTATGCTCAGGGCAATGATGGTCAGAACAAGAGGCACCACCGTAAGTATGGCGGAATTGACGCCTATCTCCTTGATGTCATTAATGATGGATTCCGAGGAACCGATCTTATATCCCATACATGTGATAAGTGAAAACACCACAAAGGTGAGCAGCTTGCCCAGCCACCCGAATTTATCTTTTTTACTTCTCAGAAGCGAGCCGATGAAATAACCAAGGGCCGCGAATCCCAGATAGAAAAACGCTGTCTTCATAATAAAAACCTTTACAGAACAATTCAGCTGAGCTATGACACTCAGCTGAATGATTTTACTTTATTGATATCGTCCTATCATACTATGGCCAGCGAGATAGCCGGTACGAAGGTAATTATCAGTACCATAATCACGCCTAGTATGAAGAACGGTATGATCCATTTGAACATATCCTGCATCTTGATCTTGGCTACTGCGATACCTACGAAGAGGTTGCAT
>CADBME010000043.1 GCA_902795715.1 uncultured Lachnospiraceae bacterium
ATTTCAGGCTCGGCGCTCTGATCGTTTTCGGTACCGCCTACTAAGATCCGTGAGACGATCGTCTTCGGCTTGACTAAAATAACTTAGTTGCCCTCATCACGGACGGCACTGCCATCCTGAATCGCGACACTTAAACATTCTACTTGCTTTTGTTGGAATGTCAACGATCTGTTTCCTATTTGCAGGATTCGAGTATTCCGCATAGCAATCTGAATGTTCTCTTGGCTGATGAAACGGACATCTTCTCATCAGGAGTATGGACATCCTTAAGATCCGGCCCTATGGAAATGGCATCGAATCCTTCTCCAACCTTTTCGGCTATGATCCCACATTCCAGTCCGGCATGGATCCCTATTATTTCCGGCTCATGACCGTACTGCTCTGCGAAGACTTTGACCGCAGTATCCCTCAGCGCAGACTCCTGCAAGTATTCCCAGCCGGGATAATCTCCGTCAAAGCTGACTGTTCCTCCCAGCATCCCGGACAGATTCTCAAGTTTGTCCATCAACAGTTCCTTGCGAGAGGCAAAAGTGCTTCTGATGGCGTGAATAACTCTAACAGCACTCTGTTCTGTATTTACAGCACCCATGTTGAGGCTGGTTTCTACCTCGCCTGCAGCCAGTGCACTCATGTTCTGGATTCCATTCGGAGCAGTCACTAACCATGCGATCACCTTCGCTGTGCTCCTCTCCGTCATTGGAGCTGCAACGGTATCATTGCCCTCACTGCAGTCGCTTTCTGTGTCGCCGCCGCAACATACATCGGATACCGTGACCCTAAGCCCGGGATCCGTTGCGGCGAATTCATGTTTCAGCACCTTTTCAAAGGCAGCTGACTTTTCTTTTATACTATCTTTTTCATCAGCCATCACCATGATCTTCGCTACTGTGCTCTTGCAGATGACATTGCCGACTTTTCCGCCATCTATGCTAACGAGCCTTAGCGAATGACTTTTTTGTATTTCCGCAAGAAGCCGTCCCATCAGCTGGTTTGAGTTGGCTCTTTCTTTGACGATCATAATGCCTGAGTGTCCGCCTGTGAGACCATCTATCGCAACATCCAGCAGAGCAGATTTTTCAAAACTTTCCCGCTCCGAGGCAATGCGTTCCACCGGGATGCTCACTTCCGCATTGATACCGCCTGCACAGCTTACAGTAAAAATGCCTTCATCTTCAGAATCTATGTTGATCATCTTTTTAGCGGTAATATCCGAAAGATCCAGATGCCTGGCTCCTATCATGCCTATTTCCTCATCGGATGTAAAGATGCATTCCAGTGCAGGATGTGCCAGTTCTTCAGATGCCAGGATTGCCAGAGCCATGGCTACCGCAATGCCGTCATCTCCGCCCAGCGTGGTTCCCTCCGCGTACATCCAGTCACCATCGCACTTGATTTCCAAACCTTCCCTGGTCATGTCTTTGGCGCATTCTGATGTCTTTTCACAAACCATATCCGTGTGCCCTTGAAGGATCATCGGTTCAGCATCTTCATATCCCGGGGATGCATTTTTTTTGATTATTATATTATTTGCCTGATCGGTACGGTACCAAAGATCGTGGTCTTCTGCAAACTTAACGATATAGTCCGTGATTTCGTCGGTATTGCCGGAACCACGGGGAATCTGTGACATTTCGCTGAAATAGTCAAATACTTTTTGTTCGATTCTTTCTGTACTTTCCATCTTTTTTCCTTTAATGCTTTCCTTTCAAATTTTTTACAGCTGCCTTGTGCTCAGCCATACAAGCGGTCTTCATTTTTCAAATAAGACAGCTGCAAAAGTCATGCTATTTTTATTGTTTTTTATCCGGCAGAACATAGACTCTCCTGCCTTTTCTTTTTGCTTCAATGATATAACCACCATCCAGCATAAAACAGAGCACTTCATCCTGAAAAGCTGCCCCGTCGCTGATGATCGCCGTCTTCTTTGAATGAAACTCTCTGGCCTTGACATCTTTAACGATGTAACCTATTTCTTCCTTTGTGACCTGATCATGGGTCTTCAGGTATTTGATGACCTGACGAGCACTATTGTTAAGAAGCATATCATTTAGTCTTTTTTCTTCATTCATCTTTCTTTTGAGACCTATTCCGTAGAGCAGCACCGTCGCCAAAGCGAACAATATCACTCCGATCACTATGACCATCGATTGACTCATTTGCCGCTCTCCTTACCCGGTTCCACAAATTCAATGTATCCAACTCGATTTAAGGTCTCCATGAACCGGCTTAGTCTCTCATAGATCGGTTCCGCCTTCTTTCCGAATTCTTTTTTGACCTTTTGTCCGATTGCATTAAGATCGCTGCTGCCGTCTATGCACTGCCAGACGTAGCTCCCAAAATCATCCAGCCTGATATGACTGGTTTTGGGGGCGGAAAAGAATTTTTGCGCGATCGTGGCGTAAAATCCTTTGTTCCTCTGATGGATGACTACTATTCCCTCTGTGACTTCCCAGTCAAGGTCCGCCGCCACAGCGGGGACCCTGTCCAGGTAGTTCTCACTTTTCTTATTTTTCTTCATCATATTGAGCATATACCTTCTTGTTCCAAAGGGAAAACTTCAGGATAGAGAAAAGCAACAGCCCGAAAGCAACCAGAGCACCTATCTGACCGATGCTGAAGGAGCCCGATATATCGATCACTTCACCCAGAGTGGATTTGCCGATAGGTATGACAGCCAGTCCGGCCAGGAGGATTCCCACAAGACCTTCACCGGCGATCATTCCCGATGAGTAGATGACACCGCTGCTGATCACCTTATCACGGTCTTCTTCTTTACTGAACTTTTTCTTTTCAAGGAACAGTCTTACCAGACCGCCTACCATCAGTCCCGCTGACAGGTGGATCGGCAGATAAAGACCGATAGCGACCGGCATTGACGGAATCTTGAGAATTTCTATACATATAGCGAAAAACGCTCCTACGAATACCAGACCCCAGGGAAGGTTGGCATCCATTACACCTTCGATTACCATCTTCATAAGTGTTGCCTGTGGTGCCGGCAGCTCCTGACCACCGAATCCCCAGGCTTTGTCAAGCAGATACAGAACGCCTGCAATGGCAAGACCTGATCCTACTACACCGAACAGTTCTCCTGTCTGCTGTTTATAAGGTGTGGCACCAACTATGTAACCTGTCTTCAGATCCTGCGAAGTGTCTCCCGCCATAGCGGCGATGATGCATATTACAGTACCTATCATGATGGCTGTGACCATACCAGCATTACCTGTATCTCCTGTCGCCTTAAGTATGATCGTTGAAAAGAGCAGTGTGGCAATGGCCATACCGGACACCGGGTTGTTGGAGCTTCCTACGATACCAACCATTCTTGACGAAACAGTCGCAAAGAAGAATCC
The DNA here is from genome assembly GCA_902795715.1 of uncultured Lachnospiraceae bacterium. The sequence continues at coordinate 3,354 of CADBME010000043.1, forward strand.
GAATATCAGGATCAGCAGAGCAGCTCCGAATCCGATCGGAATAGTCGGCCAGAAGATAAGGATGCCCATGGAAATGATCAGCATGAGGCCGATCCATTTGAAACTGAGATCCTGCCCTGTTCTATCCAGTGTTTCGCCCATTCCGTCTTTGTTTTTCAGGCTCTTGATGTTTTCAGCAAATGTTCTGGCGATCAGTGGCATTGATTTGACAAGGGATATCATACCAGCGGTAGCGACGGCTCCCGCACCGATGTATCTGATGTAGCTTCCCCACAGATCCCATGTACCCATTTTGCTGATGGGATCCGTTGATGGAAACATCACCATTTCTCCACCGAACTGTTTGATCAAAGGCATTATAATGAACCATGCAACGATACCGCCCGTCAACATAAACGATGTGATTCTTGAACCAACGATGAATCCCACGCCGGCCAGAGCAGGGAGAACGTCCATACCTACACCCGAACCGTCATACTTTTTGATAGTCCAGTCCACCTCGCTGGGGAAGAGCTTTACTCCGTCCGCGATGAATTTGTAGACTGCTGCAATGCCAAGACCGGCAAATACAGTACCTGCCGCAGCTCCGCCCTTTTCACCGGCTACGAGCACCTCGGCGCAGGCTGTACCTTCAGGATACGGCAGCACACCGTGCTCTTTTACAATCAGTGCCTTTCGCAGCGGGATCATAAAGCAGATACCCAAAAGACCCCCACAGATGCACACCAGAGCGATAGTCAGATAACCAGGAACCTCACCTGCACCTTCATTTGCCCACATAAATACTGCGGGCAACGTGAAAATGGCGCCTGCAGCCAATGATTCACCGGCGGATCCTATAGTCTGAACCATATTGTTTTCAAGAATCGACTCCTTTTTCATGATCATACGGATAATACCCATGGATATTACCGCCGCAGGAATCGAGGCCGACACCGTGAGTCCGACTCTGAGTCCCAGGTAAGCGTTCGCACCGCCGAATATGACGGCAAGAATGACACCTAGGATGATAGATGTTCCCGTAAATTCCGGCATGACTTTCTCCGCCGGAACATAGGGCTTGAATTCTGTTTCGCTTTTTTCCATTAAATTTCTCCCTCCTTGTTCTACTTGTTATCAACCTTTTCGTCTTATATGGCTTTTCAGCGAGTTTCGATTATACATCAAATCGGTGCATTTGTCAAAAAATGATTATTATAATTTTTCTATGAAGCAGCCCGGAGTTGCAAATGAAAATGTGACCTACTTCCCACCACCTACTTCTTCGTAGTTGAGGTGGGGACAGCGGTTCTTTATATAAAAAAGATGATGGAAAGTATACTCTTAAAGAAAAACCATTAATACTTGTACAGGATTCTCTTGCTCATCAAAAGCTTTTTTTGCAAAAAATGAATAAATAACCACCATATTTTTCCAATGTTTC
>CADBME010000044.1 GCA_902795715.1 uncultured Lachnospiraceae bacterium
GTGATATGGGGAAGAACATATGACAGAGGTTGAGTACGTAATTGCCAATTTTGCAGATCGATTTGCAGCTTTTCGGGACAAACAAATCGTTATTCATGGCTCAAGAAATTATGCGGAGGCCATTATTGATAAATTTACGAACAGTTTTAATTTTGTCGGTATTATGAGTATGGATCCTATAGACGGAGATTTTTTACTCGGCCTGAAGGTTTTACGTAAGGAAGATCTCGCAACGTCACATGTGGATGTTGTTATTCTTACGGAGAGGGTCAAATATGCAGTTGAAGCATTCCGTTCCATCCGCCGCGTCTGCCAGGAAAACAGAATTGCAATTTTTGATATGTACGGGGTGGATGAGTTTTGTGTTCATCATGAAGCGGAAAACGCAAAACCGTTGCGCCTTCCGGAGGTTGTAAAGTTATGCAGCGCATATGACACAATTGGATTTGAAGTGATGGATGTGGTTTTCTGCTTTACAGTGGGTATAACCGGTATTTCTGTACGGACTTTTTTTTGTGATTTGATTAGCTGTCTTCGTAAACAAGGAAAAAAGATAAAATTCAGTTTACGAAAATCATTTCCTCCTGACCTCCAGATAGAAGCGCTAAAAAAGTTTGGTCTCCTTCTTGATGAAGACAATGAAATAGTTTACAGGAAGGGGGAAGATCTTTCGTTTCGAGAGATGAAGGAAAATGCATTAACAGATAAAATTCTCTATTTTGGTTATGGTCTTGCTAATGAATTTATCCTTCCCCGGTATTATGGGATTGATACTTGTCGTTTTGTTGGAGAAGATGATTCTGGCATCCTGATTCCATTGAATAATAAAGAAGACAAAGGGAGAAAGAGGGAGTCGTCCCTTTCTCTGGAAAAGATCAAAGCGCAGATACTTAAGAAAAAGCTAATATCTTTTGATATTTTTGATACACTGTTGATACGAAAAACGCTGTACCCCAGAGATGTGTTTCTGTTAGTGGAAAAAAAGGCGGCTCTTGCAGGATATGATGTCCGGGGTTTTGCTGCGGCACGGATTCGGGCTGAAGAAGACCAGCCATTATGTGATTTTGATCAGATTTATGCCTGGCTGAGAGATTATTATAACTGGACTGATGATATAGCGCCAAAGATTAAGAAGATTGAACTCGATACAGAGCAGGAAATGTTGGCTCCGAGGACCGAAGTGGTGAAGCTTTTGCTTTATGCCCGCGAATCGGGTAAATCTGTTGTTTTGACCAGCGATATGTATTTTCCTCCAGAGATTCTCAGTAAGATTCTTAGCGGGAAGGGAATTTTTGGATATGATGAAATTTTAGTGTCCTGTGCTGTTAAAAAGTCAAAGCATACCGGCCTTTACGGGGAATTACTGCGATATGGTGTCACCAGAGATGATATTTTGCACATAGGTGATAACGCGGTGGCAGACGGTAGCGACTGTGAAGCATCAGGAATTGATACTATTCTTATTCCGTCAGCGTTAGAACTTGCCAGAAACAGGGGTTGGGAGAAAAGTATTCAGACAGCCTCCTCTTTGTTAGAGCGCTGCTTATTAGGCCTGGTTATCTCCATAATTTTTAAAGATCCTTTTCAAAAGGGCAATCTTTTGGACGTTCCTGAAGAAGAACGGGTTCAGCGTTTTGGAATCTCTGTAATTGCTCCTGTAGCGGTTGGTTACCTGACCTGGCTGATTCAAAAGTTACGCGAAGGAGTCTTTGAGGGCGTATTGTTTTTGGCCCGGGATGGATGGCTTCTTTATAGCATATACAGTTATTTTTGTACCCGGATGCAGCTTCCGAAGCCGATTTATTATTATGCAAACCGTCATACTGCATTTTTATGTTGTGCAGACTCAAAAAGAGAGATTGAACACGTAGCAGATTTAGGGCAAATGAATGGGCTCGAGGTTACTGAAACGTTACAAAGGATGTTTCATTTATCCCGGGAGGAAATGTTGCCACGGGCAGAAGAAGATAAATACACGGACTATATTGTTAAACATTTGCATTTGATCAGGGAAAAAGAAAGTAAAATCCGGACAGGCTATATTCGGTATTCAAGTAACTGTGGGATGCTGCCAGGCGGGATTTATGCCGTGGTGGATTTTATTGCTACAGGCCATATACAAAACTATCTGTCCCGGTTTCTTCCGTATCATTTAAAGGGCTATTATTTTTGGAACTACACATTTGCATCACCATTAAATAGCGAAACGGAGTATTATTTACAAAACAAAAATTATTATCTTTTACAGACTTACATTGAAAAACTGGAAACATTTTTCACTTCCCCGGAACCTTCACAGGAAAATATGACTGAACAGGGAAATCCGGTTTTCTTTGAAGAATATAGAAGTTCACAGGAATTAAAAGATATAAAATCTGTTTTAGAGTCAGCAGTACTATTTGCCAGAGAGTACTTTGATTTGTTTTATCGATATTTGAAAGGAGCCATTTCACCTTCTTTAATTGAAGAAATGTACGAAACTGAAAACTATCCTGTAGTTCACTATACTATTTACGACGATTGGCTCAGAGTCCCCAGAAGAAAACGGGAAGATACGGAGAATAATTCTGATGGAAATAACTGATATTTCGTTTAATGATATTTCGAAGGCTTCGGATAAATTGACAAAACCCTATAAAACCGGCTTACTTATGGGTGTGTTTGATCTTTTCCATATCGGGCATCTGAACCTTATCCGGCGGGCTAAAGCACAGTGCTGTTTCCTGCGTATAGGTGTATTATCTGATCAGGTAGTACACGAGTTCAAACAGATTTATCCCACGATTCCCCAGGACGAGCGCATGGAAATCCTGCGTGCGCTTCGGGATGTGGATGAAGTGGTGCTTCTGGAGACGAAAGAAGAGGTTTCCCGGTTGCACGAATGGAAGAAACGCCCCTTTGACTGCTTCTTTTCCGGCGACGATTATGCGGATAATGCCTATTGGGCGTGGGAGAAGGAAGAATTGAAGAAGCTTGGGGCGGATATGATATTTTTCCCCTATACAAAAAAACGCAGTTCCAGCATGATTCGCAAAGAACTGCAGGAGAAAGGAAACGAAGAAAGA
>CADBME010000045.1 GCA_902795715.1 uncultured Lachnospiraceae bacterium
CTCCGGACTATCCCATCGTATCGGAGATCCTGGAATACCGTCAGTTGGCCAAATTGAAATCGACCTATGCAGACGGCCTGATTTCTTTTATTCAGGAGGATGGAAAGATTCACGGCCGCTTCCACCAGAAGGTGACCGCCACCGGAAGACTGTCAAGCTCCGATCCCAATCTGCAGAATATCCCTATCCGTCTTCCTCTGGGAAGAGAGATCCGCAAGGTCTTTGTTCCGGAACCGGGCTGTGTCTTTATCAGCGCGGATTATTCACAGATTGAGCTCAGAATTCTTGCTCACATGGCCGGAGACCAGCATCTGATCGAGGCTTACAGGCAGGATAAGGATATCCACAGGATGACCGCATCCCAGGTTTTCGGGGTTCCTCTGTCGGAGGTTACTCCTCTTCTCCGGCGTAGAGCTAAGGCGGTTAACTTTGGTATTGTCTATGGAATCAGTGCTTTCGGACTGGGTCAGGACCTGGATATCACCAGGAAAGAAGCCCAGGATTACATAGCAAAATATTTTGCCACCTATCCCGGCATTAAGTCCTACCTTGACGGAAATGTAGCCTATGCCCGGGAACATGGTTATACAAAGACTCTTTATGGGCGAATCCGCCCCATTCCGGAGCTTTTCTCAAGGAACTTTGCCCAGAGAAACTTCGGAGAAAGGGCAGCCATGAATTCATCCATACAGGGAACGGCAGCGGATATCATCAAGATTGCCATGATCCGGGTAAGTGACCGGTTAAAAAATGAAGGTCTTGCCTCCCGTATGATTTTGCAGATCCATGATGAACTCCTTATCGAGACAAAGGAGGAGGAGATTGAAAAGGTCAGGGAAATCCTTTCTCAGGAAATGATGGGAGCTGCAGAATTGAAAGTTCCTCTGGCTATCGACATCGAGACAGGAAAAAACTGGTATGAAGCCAAATGATACACATGGCAGATAAAAGAAACGATAATCAGCAGACGTAATCAAGAGGTAATCAATCTATGAGACATGACGACAATGTCACCATCATCGGAGTCACCGGGGGAGTGGGATCTGGTAAAAGCGCAGTGATGGATATACTGGAAAAGGAATTTGGGGCCCGGATTATACTGGCAGACCTGGTATCACATGAGCTTATGGAACCGGGTATGACCGGCTATAATGCAGTTGTGGCTGCTTTCGGACCCGGCATTCTCTGTTCCGGGCAGGACAATAAAAGGGAAATTGACAGACAAAAGCTTGGAGAGATCGTATTCTCAGATCCGGAAAAACTTGAGATACTCAACCGGATCGCACATGGCGGTGTTGCTGAGGAGATACGGCACAGAATCTCAACCTTTATCAGTCAGAGACCATCACAGGAGACAGAACTTATAATTGCTGTGGAAGCAGCCCTTCTGATCGGATCGGAACTGGAACCGGAACTGGACAGCCTCTGGTATATCTATGCAGATAAGGAAGAGCGAATCAAAAGACTCCGGGAAAGTCGCGGATACAGCAGAGAATACGCAGAATCCATCCTGAGCAGACAGATGTCTGACCGGGACTTCAGGGACAGATGCGATGTGGTCATTGACAACAGCGGAGACCTGTCAGATACCAGAAAACAGATCGATGAGATTTTAAATAAAAAAGGAGGAAGAGTATGAGTGTAGCAATTCGATATTATTCAAGATCCGGCAACACAAAAAAAGTGGCCGAAGCCATGGCAAAAGCAGCCGGTGTCAAAGCAATCTCTGTTGATATACCCGGATCCCAGATCCGCAATCCTGTCGACGTTTTGTTTATAGGAGGGGCTCTCTATCTCTATGGAATTGACTCTCATCTCATGGAATTCCTTGAAGCCCTTCCGGAGAAGAATGTAAAAAAAGCTGTTGTATTTTCCACATCCATGATTTCAAAACATGCACTCTCTATCATCAGGAAAAAACTGATTGACAAAGGGATTCCGGTAGAAGAAGACACCTTCTACGGACGAGGGACACCCAACAGTGAAAAGCTGAAGGAAGCAGAAAAGTTCGCGGCAAAACATCTGGGCAAAAAAGAATAAGACTCTGACATCCCGAAGTTTTCCCGGGCCATGACGTTTTTGTGTATTCTGACAGTCTGACCCGGGGATTTTCACATTAATTATATAAATAACTTGATACTTAACTAACAAATGGATATAATAAGGGTTGTATCATACAAAAAATATATGTTATAGGGGTGAATTATATTGGAAAAGTACATTGTAAAAAGAATCCTTTTGGCAATCGTGACCATATGGGCGGTTGCAACGATTACCTTCTGCCTCATGAATCTGGTTCCCGGCGGACCGTTTCTTTCGGAGAAGGCAATCAGTCCCGCTGCTACGGAAGCATTGGAAGCAAAATACGGATTGGATAAGCCATTTGGCGAGCGATATATCACTTATCTGTCCGGAGCGGTTCATGGTGATTTCGGCGACAGCCTGAAACAGAGGGGCCGTACCGTGATGGATATTATTTCGGCCAAATTTCCTGTATCAGCCAGGGTTGGCGGCATCGCTGTTCTTGTTGCTTTGCTTCTGGGCGTTCCCCTTGGCGTTCTGACAGCCTATAAAAGAGGAACCTGGGTTGACAGTCTCTTCTCGGTGATTGCGACCTGCGGAATTGCGGTTCCCAGCTTTGTCATCTGTACTTTGCTCATGTATGTGTTTGGTGTAAAGTTAAAGATTTTGCCTACACTGGGTCTTAACAGCTGGCAGAATTATATTATGCCGGTGGCAGCTCTTGCGGCTTATCCTATGTCCTATATTATGCGTTTGATGCGTTCATCCATGCTGGATGTTCTTGGACAGGATTATATGCGTACGGCAAAGGCCAAAGGTCTTTCCCAGAAAGTAGCGCTTTTTAAGCATGCCCTTCGTAATGCAATCCTTCCGGTTATCACTTATCTGGGACCAATGATTGCCTATACCCTTACAGGAAGCTTTATCGTAGAAAAGATTTTTACGATTCCTGGCCTTGGCGGCGAGTTTATCAAGGCCATTAACGGCAGGGATTATACCATGATCATGGGAACTACCATCTTCCTTGCCACTTTTATGATCATCATGAACGTGGTCGTTGATATCGTATATAAGATTGTAGATCCCAGAATTAATCTGAAGTAACGCGAAGGAGAGAAGAGATGAATATGAATAAAAATCCACTCAGCCTGCAGCTTAATCTGACACCGGATGACTTTATGCCGGCTTCCCGGGAGGAAAAAGAAGGCCTGGTCATTATGAGAGAGAGTGTCAGCTTCTGGAAAGACGGACTTCGCAGACTGAGAAAGAATAAAGTTGCCATGGTCTGTATCATCCTGATCCTGATCATTATGGTTTTCGCATTTATTGTACCCAGTTTTTATCCTTATACATACAAGGAACAGATTGTCGGAGCAAACAATCTGCCGCCCATGACCTTTTCCGCTGATGAACAGGCCAGGATCCAGGCCGGGGAGAAGATATTCCCTCATTTATTCGGAACAGACAAGATGGGACGTGATTATGCTATCCGTGTCATGATGGGTACCAGGATCTCCCTGCTTGTCGGCTTGATTGCCGCAGTCATCATTCTGGTAATCGGTTCGGTTTACGGTTCCATCGCAGCCTTTGCCGGCGGATGGGTTGACCTGATCATGATGCGTCTCGTTGATATAATTTACACTATACCGGATGTTCTCCTGATCGTACTTCTATCCTTCGCCCTGAAGGCACCGTTAGAAGCGCTGTCCTCGGCGCCCGGTTTTGGCTGGGTTAACGTGGTCGGCGAAAATATGATCAGTATCTTCATCGTATTTGCCCTCCTCTACTGGGTTGGAATGGCCCGTATGGTACGAAGCCAGATCCTTATGCTCAAAGAGAGCGAGTATGTTACGGCTGCCAGAGCTCTGGGAGCTTCCAGTTCAAGAATTATACGCAAGCATCTTTTGACCAACTGTATCGGAACCCTGATCGTAACAACGACACTTCAGATTCCCTCCTCAATTTTTACCGAGAGTTTTCTGAGCTTTTTGGGACTTGGTGTAGCCGTTCCCATGCCATCACTGGGCAGTCTGGCCAGTGATGCCATTAACGGTCTGAATACCCATCCCCAGCAGTTGTTTATTCCTGCCTTTGTGATCAGTATAATCATTCTGAGCTTTAACCTTCTGGGTGACGGACTTCGTGATGCATTTGATCCCAAACTGAAGAATTAGAGAGGAAAAAAATATGAATGAATACCTTGTTGATATACAACACGAACGCCTTTCCTTCTTCACACCTGCAGGGGAAGTAAAAGCGTTGAACGATGTGTCTTTTAAACTTAGGGAAGGTGAAGTCCTCGGAATCGTCGGAGAATCCGGATCCGGAAAATCTGTCACGGCCTACAGCCTTATGGGGCTGACAGCCTATCCCGGAAAGCTGATCGGCGGAACCATCGATTTCAATGGTCACCGCGTCAATGACATGACCGAGAGCGATTTCCGAAAGATGCGCGGAAATGAAGTATCCATCATTTTCCAGGACCCCATGACCAGCCTGAACCCGGTTTACACCATTGGAAATCAGATTGAAGAGGTTATCCTCCTTCATACCGATAAAGATAAGAAACAGGCCCATGCCAGAGCCAAAGAACTTCTGGAACTGGTCGGTATCAACGAACCGGAAAAGAGACTGAAGCAGTACCCCCATGAGCTTTCGGGTGGTATGAGACAGAGGGTTATGATCGCTATAGCCCTGGCTTGTGAGCCGAAACTTCTGATCGCGGATGAGCCCACGACAGCTCTTGACGTGACTATCCAGGCCCAGATTCTGGAACTGATCCTTGAACTTAAGGAAAAGCTGGGTATGGCTATCATCATGATCACTCATGACCTGGGAATCGTTGCCAACATGTGTGACCGGATTGCTGTCATGTATGCCGGACATATCATCGAGTACGGATTGACGGATGATATTTTCTACAATCCAAGTCATGAATATACCAAGGGTCTGATTCGAAGCATACCGAGACTGGATGCCAAAGAGCATGAGCGTCTGATTCCCATTGAAGGAACTCCTGTGGATATGCTGAATCCGCCCAAGGGATGTCCTTTTGCTCCGCGTTGTGATTCCTGTATGAAGATCTGCCTGCGAGAAATGCCCCCTGTAACCGAAATTACGGATGTGCATTATACCCAATGCTGGATGAACCAGAAGAAAGAGATGGAAAAGGAGGCTGGTCATGAATAGGGAACGTTTAGTCGAAGTAGAACATCTGCAGCAGTACTTCCCGGCCGGTGGCTTTGGGAAAAACAAAAAATACGTACAGGCTGTGGATGATGTGAATTTTTATATATACAGGGGAGAAACCCTGGGCCTTGTAGGTGAGTCCGGATGTGGAAAGACAACTACCGGAAGAACCTTACTCCGTCTCTATGAGCCAACAGACGGCAAGATCACCTATGACGGCAAGGTTATTTTTGATAAGAAGAATAAGATTGCGGAAAATATGCTGCCTTATCGGAAAAAGATGCAGATTGTTTTCCAGGACCCCTATGCCAGTCTGGATCCCCGTATGACGGTAGGAGATATCGTCGGTGAGCCGATCGATATTCATAATCTGACCAGTTCAAAACAGGAGAGATATGACAAGATTATTGACCTTCTCAGAAGAGTGGGTTTGAACTCCGAGCATGCCAACCGCTACCCCCACGAGTTTTCCGGTGGTCAGAGGCAGCGTGTCGGCATCGCCAGAGCTTTGGCAGTCGATCCGGAATTTATCGTATGTGATGAGCCGATTTCTGCTCTGGATGTTTCCATTCAGGCCCAGGTTATCAATATGTTTTAAGACCTTCAGGAGAGCATGGGGCTTACCTATCTTTTTATCGCCCATGACCTTTCTGTAGTAAAACATATATCCAACCGTATTGGTGTTATGTATCTGGGCAAACTTGTGGAACTGGCCGACAGCTATGAGCTGACCATGCACAGCATGCACCCCTACACACAGAGCCTGATTTCCGCAATACCTATTGCTGATCCCAAACTGGCTCGCAAGAACAAGAGAATTGTTCTTGAAGGAGATGTGCCCAGCCCGCTGAATCCGCCGTCCGGATGTCGTTTCCGGACCCGGTGTCCTTATGCGGATGAGCAGTGCGCCTGCCAGGTACCGGAATTCAAGGAAGTAAAACCCGGACACTTTGCTGCATGTCATCACCTGGACAAGTGCAACTGATTCCATTAAGTTAAGTACCGTTGCCATAACGGTTCTTATAGATAGCCTGTTTCCCTGACAGGCAAAAAGATAAACCAAAGGAGGAGAAAAGAATGGGGAAAAGATTACTTGCTGTTTTCCTTGCCGCTGTAATGGCAGTCGCTCTGGCTGCATGCGGAAGCTCAGGTGCTTCCGGTGACAGCACCGGTGCTGCAGCAGGGGGAGAAAAGGAACTGAAAGTTCAGATCGGACCGAATCCTGAGACGATTGATCCTGCTCTGAACAGTGCTGTTGACGGAGGCAATATGCTTCTTCACGCTTTTGAGTGTCTTCTTACCGTAGATCAGGATGGAGCTCTTCAGCCGGGATCTGCTGAAAAATGGGAGACATCCGATGATGGTCTCAAGTGGACATTCCACCTGAGAGACGGACTGAAATGGTCTGACGGATCTGACTTGACTGCTGAGGACTTCGTATACAGCTGGAAACGTGTCTGCGATCCTGCTGTTGCAGCTCCTTATGCAGAGACCGTACTTGGTATGGTAAAAGGATATGACAAGGCAATCGAAGGGGATCTGGATGCTCTGGCTGTTACAGCACCGGATGCAAAGACCCTCGAGGTTGAGATGACTGCACCGTGTTCATTCTTCGGAGAGCTTGCCGCATTTGCTACCTTAAGCCCGGTACAGCAGAAGACCATCGAAGATAACGGCGATGCATGGGCCACCTCACCGGAGACCTATGTCAGCAACGGACCCTTCTACATGACTGAATGGGAGCAGGGTTCCCATATCACTTTCAGCAAAAACCCCAATTACTGGAACAAGGATGCTATCAAACTTGACAAGCTGACTTTCGTTCTTATTGAGGATGCCAATGCTGCTTACAGCGCTTACCAGACTGGTGAAGTTTCCTTCATCAAAGACGTACCCACAGAGGAGATTCCCAGCCTTGAAGGAAATGAAGAATTCCATGTGGATCCTATTATCGGAACCTACTACCTGAATCTTAACTGTGAAAAAGACATGTTTAAGGATGCCAAGGTACGTAAGGCTCTGAGTCTGGCTATTGACCGTAAATATGTTGCCGAGACAATCATGCAGGGTACTTACAGCCCGGCCGGAAGCTTTATCGGACCAGGCTGGCAGGACACCGACGGAAGTGAATTCGAGAAAAAAGCCAACGGTGGCAAGCCCTATATCGACATCGATAACTATGAGGCAAACCTGGAAGAAGCCAAGAAGCTTCTTGCCGAAGCAGGATATCCTGATGGCAAAGGCTTCCCGCAGATCACTTACTCTACCAATGACAGCGGTTATCATAAACCGGTAGCTGAGTACCTCCAGGATGCCTGGGGCAAGCTTGGAATTAAGGTTAAGATCGACACTGTAGAGTGGGCTTCCTTCACTCCTATGCGTCGTAACGGTGAATACGATACAGCAAGAAACGGCTGGGTTGGCGATTACAGCGATCCCTCCAACATGCTTGACCTTCTCTATTCCACAAACGGAAACAATGACGGAAAATTCAAGAATGCTGACTATGACAAGGCAATGGAAGAGTCCAGAGCTACTGTAGATCCTGAGAAGCGTTCCGCTGCCCTTCACAAGGCTGAAGACATTCTTATGGAAGAAGCAGGTTGTGTTCCGGTTGCATACTACAACGACTTCTATCTGCAGAGCCCCAAGATCCAGGGAATGTGGCATTCCGCAACAGGATACTGGTACTTCATGTATGCAGATATCGCAGAATAGTATTTAATTAAAATAAAATAGTATTTTGCATATTTCCAAAAAATGCATGCCGGCAGTGATCTACTTACAAGATGCTGCCGGCATCTTTTTGTATATAGTAAAGAATCAGAAACCACAGGATTTGTGAATTAAGACCTCCTATAGTATCATTGTTCCGGCACTGGATTAAGATGAAAAAAAGGAGGCTGCTATGATAGATTCCAAGAAGATTATGCAGGTTTCAGTCATTTTTGTACTTGCTTTCGTGTCAATTTTCGGTGTTTCCAAGTACACCTCAGAACCTTCTCATTATCAGAAAACCATCAAGAGTCTGGAAGAAAAAAAGATTACGGTAGCCCAGCTTACCGCAGCCTCCACAGGAGCTGCAGCGGCCATTACCCTGCTGCCGGGAGATGCCGGAACACCCATCGCGGATAAACTGGCTGATTTGAGCGGATACTTTGTAATCATACTGGCAGCAATCTATCTGGAGAAGGTTCTGACAACTGTCACAGGACATCTGGCCTTTACCTACATCATTCCATTTGCTTGCTTTATCCTTATCCTGGGTATATTATTAAAAAGAGATCAGTGGAAACAGGCTGCCTACCGGATTATTGCCTTTGCACTTGTACTTTTTATGCTGATTCCGGCAAGCGTATCTATTTCCAATTTGATTGAGAAAACACATGGCTATTCCGTACAGCAGACAATCGAAGATGCCAATGCAGCTTCTCAGGAACTTGAAGAGAATTCAGATGAAGAAGATGAAAATGCATTTGACCAGTTCGTCAATAAGGTAAAAAACGGAGTAACCGGTGAACTGGAGAAATTTGAGGCCCTTCTCAGCAGCTTCATCGATTCTATTGCCATGCTGATCGTGACTACCTGTGTGATTCCCATTGGAGTCCTTCTGGTCATGATCATGGTGATTAAACAGTTCTTTGCTGCAGGGCCGGCAAACAGTTTCAGGGAAAAGGAGCAACAATGATATCATTTGAAAGTGACTATATAGCCGGAGCCCATCCGGAAATACTTAAAGATCTGATGAAGACGAACATGGAAGCTCTGACCGGTTATGGAACGGATATCTATTCAGAGAGGGCTAAAAAGAAAATCAGAAAAGCAATTGGCATGGAAGATGCACAAGTAGAATTCCTGATGGGAGGAACCCAGACCAACATGGTGGTCATTTCCACCATGCTTGCAGATTATGAGGGGGTTATCGCCGCCCAAACCGGCCATGTGGCACTTCACGAAGCAGGAGCTATCGAGTTCACAAGTCATGAGGTCCTGACCCTGCCTCACAAGGATGGGAAAATCCAGGCGGCAGTATTGGGAAAATATCTTTATGATTATTATCAGGACGGCAACCATGAACATATGACCTTTCCGGGCATGGTTTATATTTCCCATCCCACGGAATACGGTACCTTATACAGCAAAAAGGAACTGGAAGAAATAGCTGACCTCTGCCGTCAATACAAGATGCCTCTCTTTCTGGACGGGGCCCGTCTGGGCTACGGCCTCATGAGCCGGGAGACAGACCTGACCCTCCATGATATCGCCAGTCTCTGTGACGTCTTTTATATTGGAGGGACAAAGGTTGGCGCCCTGTGTGGAGAGGCCGTAGTATTTACCAGAGGAAACAGACCCAGACATTTTATGACCTCCGTAAAGAAGAGAGGAGCCCTCCTTGCCAAGGGACGTCTGATGGGCATCCAGTTTGACAGGCTTTTTACCGACAATCTTTATTTTGACATCAGCCGGCATGCCATCGAGATGGCGGAGACCATGAAAGGAATCTTCCGGATCCATGGGCTGAAAATGTACCTGGAATCCCCTACAAACCAGCAGTTTCTCATCCTGGAAAACAGGCAGATGGAAGAGCTGGCTAAAGAAATTGCCTTTAGTTTCTGGGAAAAATATGATGAAGATCATACCGTAGTCAGGCTGGCCACCAGCTGGTCAACGACAGAGGAAGACCTGGAAAAGCTCGACCAGGTTTTGAAAGAGATAGAAGAGAATAGACGATGACCTTATCGGATGGGCTCGAAACCCTTCTGATCAAGGTACATGTTCAGATCACTGATATTGTAGACCTGATTATGAATACACAGAATAATAGCAGCATCACGGGGGTCCTTGGGATAGAGGATCCCTTCTTTTGCTATTTCAAGAGCTCTCTGGATCTCATGGAAGGTCATACGGGCAGAAAGACAGAGGGCAAGGATCTTATCTCGTGAGGGTTTGCGAAGACCACTCAAAATCTGATAACCGTAGGTTCTGTAAAGCAGACTGTTTTTTACCAGATCTTTTTTGGACAGGTCATGACGATCCATGTAATCTGCAAAATAGGAAGAGATGGGAACAGGGGCTGTCGCAATAAAGCGGCAGCCTCTGCTGCGCAATCGGCTTCAGAGAAATCCCTTAATTATCATTAAATATGAGAAAAAGTGACATAAAAATATTAATATTTGTTGAACAAGCTCTCATTTTACAGTATTATTATTATAGTTTATTTTAAGGATTAACTATTTGGAAAGAGGAGCAGCCTTAATCATGATGATAGAGTATTATGATGATAGTCCGTCTTTTCAGACTGTATAATGAGGTAGAGATTATGATATCCGACCAAATAATATATTATGATGATGAATTCATCAAAATGTTTGAGAAAATGAAAGATGTAATCGCCATAGGGGATAAATCATATCTGCACAAGTTTTTAATTGATAATTTGGGCTATATTTTTTCCTTCTTCCAGTACTATGCAAATGAGATTGCTGAAGGAAATGCGCGGGATTTTGAAGAGGCTGATGATGAGACGAAACTCGAGTTGATGAGGCCTCTTTCCTACAGACAATATCGGATGATAGAGAGATCCTTTTCTATCTGGAAAGGAGACGAAGAGGAGGTCATCAGTTCCATCTGGGATTTCCTGCATGATTACGGCCGGATCTATGATAAAAAAGTCATGAGTTCGGCTGAAGTAAGTGCCTGTTCTCTGATACTTGAGCAGGTTTATTCCTGCCTTACAAGAGAATATGAAGATTAGTGAAAATGAGCGATCCGCACCACCATCGTACATGGTAATGCGGATCGCTTTTTGCTTATCTTTTTTTTATTTTCTTGTGCATTCCTCCCTCCGGGAATAAGCGGATTATCGGGTTTGCTGACTGACGGTTTTCCTAGTCATCAATCTCTGCTTCATGTTCAAGGATCTTACCGCCTTTTACTGCGATGTCGTAATTGTATTCTTTACTCCCTACATGGAATTCGACTTCGTACTTGTTGACCCCATCATCATAATCCTGGTGGACTTCTGAATAAGAGATGTCTTTTTTGGAAATACCGGCATCCTTCAATGCGATATCAAGA
>CADBME010000046.1 GCA_902795715.1 uncultured Lachnospiraceae bacterium
ATCCTGGTCATAATACATGCTTGTCAGGGAGTTGTAGTCTTTCTTGTCGTTTTCATATTGTTTCCAGGTGGATGTGCCGGTTGCGTTTTTTAGCTGAGCCATGGACATTTCGGGCTTGACGCCGCAGGGGCATTCCAGGCGGCCTGAGGGTATGGGTTCCGTGTAGCTGGTATTATAAAAGAAGAATGAAATACCGGATACGGCGCAGTTTTCTGATTTGATGGGGTATTTCATAAAGTTTGCCATGGTAAGGTGGGCGTCTATTCCTTCTTTTTCGATGAGAATGGCGCTTGATTCTTCGCCCAGTCCGTTGATTGATGCTTTGTCGGTTTTTTTCACGGTCCATCCGTCGTCGAGGAACTGGTTGAGGGGGCATGGAAGCTGATACAGTTTTCCATCCAGCTTGAAAATGGCTTTTTTGCCTGTCGAATCCATGGCTTGCGGAGGGCGGTATTCGGACAGGTAGGTGGGTACCTCATCGCTTACAGAGGGTGTGTCTGATGAGTCTGTGCTGTCTGAGCTGCCGCTTCCTGCCTGGGACAGTATAACCCTGCGCAGGGAAATGCTGCTGTATTTTTTCTTGTCTGCCTTCTTGTATAGTGTGAAAGAGACGCTTTCACGATAATTATCCGGGTTGGTTGGGTATCTGAGATGTGTATAATCGTCGTAATCATTTGAGTTTTCGGGGTTTCCGAAGGCTTTTTTTACTTCTTCGACGGATGAGTCAAGTTTTATATTCTTTGCCATGACAAAAGAGTCGGTATTGTATCCTGTTACGTTGATCCCGCCTATTTTGCATTCTTTGACAGTGCAGGCTGTTCTTCCGGGATTGTAGGCTTCCACAGTCATTTTTGATTCGTTTTTGACCATTGTAAAATACACACTGTCTTCTCCGCCTACCATGTCCGTTTCTTTTTTGTCTGAGTATTGTGAGATGGACCAACCCCTTAAGACCATGAGGGAGTAATCGCAGGGAATCTGATAGACGACGCCATCGATTGAAAAAGTATAATCGGCCAGGTTGTCGGATAGTGTGAGTGAGTCCGGGTCGGCGGTCGTCTGTGCTGTCGCCGGGACGGTGGTCTGCTCTGTGCCGGTATCTGCGGTGGTGGCTGCTGTCTTTTCTGTGGTCGGGGCTGTGCTGGCTGATCCGTTTTCGGTCCGGGATGCCTGGGTCTGCTTATCTGCTTTTCCGGGTCTTCCCGAGGTCAGACGTCCTAAAAGAATACCGATGGCAAGAATCAGGCAGGCAGCGATCACGCCGATGGCTCCTAAGAGTAAGACAGGGTTGGCGGGAGGGGATTCTTTATCCGGGGGCATGTAATCCCAGCTCAGCCGCTCGTCTGCCGATTTTTCATAAGCATTTTCTTTCCCTTCCGGCGAAGGGGGATTTCCCATCGGATTTTCCGGAGGAAGCTGGTCCGAGTAGGCATAATTGCGATATCCTTCGTTTTCCCTGCCGTAAGAAGTGTCTATGGTTTTTTCCTTATCTATATCCATTCTGTCTGACATAGCGGGTCTCCTTTCTGAAAAGATTTTCCTGAAAAGATTCTGATCTTTATTCCGGTATTTTCTATATACTGATATCTTCCCTAATTATAGCATATCTGCGCCGATTATTGATTTTTTCTTGCCGATTATATAATTCTTTATTGAAATGTGATACAATGATAATAGTTTTTTTTAAAGTTTTTTTATGGATTCTTCAGCCTTTAAAATTCTGTGGTCTTTCGGAAAGGATATCAAAATGAGAGAGGTGGAGGTGTTTGTATCCTCGGTAACCGGCAATACAAAAAAGCTTTCGGATGCCTTGATTCCCTGTCTGCAATCCATGGGCTATACACCCCGGGTTACGGACACGTCTCAGGCTCTGCATACGTCTCAGACCCCGGATACAACCCAATCCCCGGACGAGGAGAAAAATACAGATGCGGACAAGCCGGTTATACTCTGTTTCTGGTGCAGGAAGGCCGGGCTGGATGACCTTTCCCTCCGCCTTGTCCGAAATCTTTCCGGAAGAAAGATTGCTGCATTCGGAACCATGGGCAGCTATCCTGACAGTCCCTACGGGAATCAGGTCAGAGAGAATGTCAGTCGGGCGATTTGTGAGAAGAATCATTTGCTTGGCCTTTATCTTTGCCGGGGAAAGATTGATGAGAAACGGACCAGTAAGCGAAGAAGTCTTCCGACAGATCATCCCCACTATCTGAACGATGAGGCTTACAAGCGTCACCTGTCTTCCCGGACCCATCCGGATGAAGAGGATTTGGAGCAGGCTGTGGAGTTTATCAAAAGGAGTTTATCATATGAAGATATTAGTAACCAATGATGATGGTATCCGGGCGGAGGGTATCCGTGTTCTGGCAGAACTGGCCCTGGACTTTGGAGAGGTTACTGTGGTAGCCCCTAAGGAACAGTGCAGTGCCATGTCCCACAAAATCACTTTTTCCAAGCCCCTGACCATTGAGAAGGCTTCATTTCCCCTGGAAGGAATAGAGTCTGCCTGGCAGGTTGACGGAACACCGGCTGATTGTGTCAAAGCCGGAATCGAGTATGTCTTTAAAGGAGACAAGCCGGATATGGTATTTTCCGGCATCAATAACGGCTTTAATGTGGGGACGGAGATTCTCTATTCCGGAACCGTAGGTGCCGCTATGGACGCCCTTATCTATGACGTACCTGCTATTGCCTATTCCGTGGATATGAACTATGAGTTTTCCGCCATACGCCATTTTTTTAAATCGCTGACAGAGGAAGTGTTATCCAGAAATCTTCCCAGGGGGGAGATCTGGAATATCAATGTTCCCGGTGTTGACTGGAAGGAGATCAGCGGCATCCGCTATGAACGTTTTCCCGCATCCAAGCCCTATTATCATGATTATTATCAGATTGTGGAGCTGGAAAATGGAGTTACCCAGATGGATTCTGTTTTCAGTGATACCGATTCAGCCCCGGAGGGGAGTGACATCGAGGCCCTGATTCAGGGCTGTATTTCGGTGGGGCGAGTCAGGTCCATGGTAGTGTGATAAGTCAGGTTCATAGCGGTGTGAAAAGAATATCCACAGGCGGATTAAATAAGATTAAATATTAGAAACTGGAAAATCATGTTGGCTGAAACCCTGCATTCGTGCGCAGGAGTCAGATTCAGGCGTTCCTGGAGCTGCCGGGAAAGCGGTTTAAGCCCAGGTTTTCAGAGGAGGGATCATATGCCAGATAACAGACCAAGAGGAAGAAAGAAAAATATAACCGGCGAGGGCAAGGGGGTCCATCGCCGCGGCCAGGGAACCGGAAAGGGCCAGTCTGGCACAGGTTCTTATCTGTCAGAACATTCTCAGGGTAAGATAGGATCCGGCGGTTCAGGCAGACCGGAGAATTCGGGTCCCGACAGATCAGGGTCCAGAAGTATGGGTATACTTCCCATCATTATCGCCCTGCTGGTAGCAGTGGTTGGGGGAGGCGGAAGCCTTTCCGGCCTTTTAGGCGGCGGAGGATCCGGCGGTTCGGGTGGTTCTTCCGGTGGAGGAGCCTCCTCTTACATATCGTCCATAAACGGCGGATCGGTTTCTTCCGGCTGGGCGGATACGGCCAATGTCGGACAGCTCAACCGAAATGTGGCAGAAGGAGCCAGGGAAAAATACACCACCATCAAGGGAAACGGAGCGGATACCATCACCATTATGGTTTATATGTGCGGTACCGATCTGGAGTCCCGCAGCGGTATGGCAACTGCAGACCTGACCGAGATGCAGAACGCTACCATATCGAATAAAATCAATCTGATTGTTTACACCGGAGGATGCGCCCGCTGGAAGAATAATGTGGTTTCCAGCAAGGTCAACCAGATTTACCAGATTCAGAGCGGTCAGGTAAAGCTTCTTTCAAAAAATGAAGGCAATCAGCCCATGACCCAGCCTTCCAACCTGACCGGCTTTATCAATTATTGTAAAAAGAACTTTCCTGCCAACCGGAATAATCTGATCTTCTGGGATCACGGCGGCGGATCTCTTACCGGTTACGGCTATGATGAAAAGAATCCCCGAAGCGGGTCCATGACTCTTGCAGGAATCAACACGGCTTTAAAAGCCGCCAATATGAAGTTTGATTTCATCGGCTTTGATGCCTGTCTCATGGCTACAGTGGAGAATGCCCAGATGCTGAGCCGCTATGCCGATTACATGCTGGCCTCCGAGGAGACAGAACCCGGTGTGGGATGGTATTACACGGATTGGCTGACTAAGCTTTCGGCCAACACCTCCATGCCGACTCTGGAGATAGGGAAAAATATTATTGATGATTTTGTCAACGTTTGTGCCAAGAGGTGTCCCGGTCAGCAGACGACTCTGTCAATCGTCGATCTGGCAGAGCTTGAGCAGACCCTGCCGGCCAGATTCAAGGCATTTTCCAGCGATACCACGAACATGATCCGGAACAAGGAATACAAGACGGTTTCCGGTGCCCGGAGCGGGTCAAGGGAATTTGCGCGATCGTCTGCCATCGATCAGATTGACCTGGTTCATTTCACCAAATTGCTGGGAACCAAAGAGGGTAAAGACCTGGCCGATGCCCTGCTCAGTTCAGTAAAATACAACCGGACATCCAGCAACATGACCAATGCCTATGGAATTTCTGTCTACTTCCCCTATCAGAAGGCTTCCAAGGTGGACAGCGCGGCTAAGACCTATCAGGAGATCGGTCTGGATGCCGAGTACACCCAGTGCATTCGTGAATTCGCCGGCCTTGAGGTCAGTGGTCAGATAGCAGGTGGAGGTACCATGCCTCCGACCATTTCCCTTGGAGATCTTTTAGGACAGGGAGGATCAATTCAGAGCAGCAGCGAGATTATGGATATCCTTGGTATGTTCATGTCCGGCGCCGGCGGCAGATCCATAGACGGACTGGATCAGTCCAACACGGAATTCATGGAAGAAAGAGGCATGACTGAGGAAGAGACAGCTGCCTACATCGCAAACAACCAGTTTGACCAGTCCGGACTTCTCTGGAAGGAAACCGATAATGGCTACGTGATCAAGATGAGCAAGGACCAGTGGAGTCTGGTTCAGGGACTCAATGTCAGCAAGTATATCGATGATGGAACCGGTTATGTAGACCTGGGTCTGGATGTGGTGGATTTAGATGGGGATTTCGATGAAAATGGCAATCTCTGGGGTAAGTCAGACAATACCTGGGTATCCATCAATGATCAGCCGGTAGCTTATTATCACACGGATACCGTGGATGATGGGGAGAATTATTCAATCAAGGGTTATGTTCCGGCCAGACTGAATGGCGAGGACGTCAAATTGATTCTGATCTGGGATAATGACCATGAGGACGGATATATTGCAGGAGCCGCTCCGGATTACGCAGAAAAGGTGACCGAAACCGAAGCCAGGGGCCTGATTGAATTAAAGAAGGGTGATACTCTGGAATTCTATTGTGAATACTATACTTATGATGGGGAATACCAGGACCAGTATTTGCTGGGCGATCCCATGAAGGTAACAGATCAGATGACCATCTCGGATACTATCATCGGAGATGCTGAGGATGTCAGGGCTGTCTACCGTTTCACGGACATTTACAATCAGCATTACTGGACAGAAAAAGTTCCGGAGATCCGGGATGCCCGCTGATGGAAATGACCCGGCTTTCCGGTCCTATGAGATGCCTGTTTGATTTTGCACTATCGGGAACCGGAAATATTTTCAGACACTTGTGACTGACACACTGCCTTTAAACAGGAGGAAAGAGGAGAATGACAGCGATTTGTCTGGGTTGTATGAAGCGGACGAACGGGGAGAAAAAATTCTGCCCCTACTGTGGATTCAACTATGAAAATTATATGGAAAAGAGAAATGAAAATTCTCTCCCGCCCGGGACACTATTGAATCACCGATACCTTCTGGGAAAAGTGCTGGGGTCCGGAGGCTTCGGCATCACCTATCTGGGTCTTGATCAGAATCTGGAGAGAAAAGTTGCCATTAAAGAATACTTTCCAACGGCAAATGCCTCCCGTACCGGAATGCTCACCGGAGAGCATTCCATAACAGTAAGGGCAACCGGGGATGGGGAAGCCTTTACCAAAGGACTGGAGAACTTCCTGGCTGAGGCCAGGACTCTGGCCAGCTTAAACAAGGCGGAGAGAAAAGCAGTTGTATCCGTAATCGATTACTTTAATGCCAACGGTACCGGATATATGGTCATGGAATATCTCCCGGGACCCAACCTCAAGTCCATCATAAAAAACAGAAAAACTATGATGACGGAAGAAGAAATCTGGTCCATGATCAGTCCGGTTCTGGATTCCCTGGCCATGATCCACGCCCAGGATCTGATCCACCGGGATATCAGCCCCGATAATCTGGTGATGGACGATTCGGGTAATCTGGTTCTGGTCGATTTCGGAGCGTCCAGATCTCTGGAGGGAGATAAGAGCATGACCGTGGTCCTCAAGCCGGGATTTGCACCCTTTGAGCAGTATACAAGGGATGGAGCCCAGGGACCCTGGACGGATGTCTATGCCCTGTGCGCCACCATGTATTGTATGGTGACCGTGGCTGTTCCTCCTGCTTCAACGGACCGGGCTATGGCCCTTGCTACCGGAAGTGACCCCCTCATGAGCTTAAGAGATCTGAATATGCCGGTGTCTAAGGAATTCTCGGATGTCATCTACAAGGGTTTGTCTCTGTCCATTGAAGATCGCTACCAGACGGTGACAGATTTGAAAAACGCCCTGGCATACGCTATTAATCAGGGTAAAATAAGTCATGAAGGCCATGAGGTGACTGTAGACAAAGGATGGCATGGACATGGCTATTACGATCCCAATCTGAGACGGGAAAAGAACGGTCAATTTGACAGGGATGAGACCGGAAAACTCTTCGGAGACGGTCGGGACAGAGGAGGAAGAGACCATTACGAAGGCCTTGATTATAATGCTACCGAATACAGACCGCCCAAAAAAGATAAGGACACGGGAAGGATTATCCTTTATGCCGCTATCGGCCTTATATGCCTGGTCATCATTCTGGTAAGTACCTTATGGCTTGCAAGCCGGAATAGAGGTATTCCAAGTGAAAACTCAGCAACCACTTCCTATCAGACCATGGTGGCAGGCGATGAGCAGGAGGAGAAGACGAATTCGTCTTCTCTCAATAACTCTGCAGCAGCAGCGACTGAGATTGAGGAGGCAGGGACCTGGGAAAGTGGAGATCAGGACCAGACCGATGCCAATGGGGAAGATCAGGGTCAATCCGGTTCGAATACGGAAAATCAGGATCAGGCAGGTGCGGGCCTGTCCGACCTTGACCGGGACATTACAGACATGGGAGATCAGGACCAGGCGGACATGAATACAGCCGATACTGCAGATGGCACTCAGCCTTCCTACCTTACCGGTAAATATGAAGAGGAGCATGTGATCAAGATCTACACAGAGCCGGATAAGAATTCTCCAAAAGTATCTTACGGTGAAAATAACTGTCTGCCGGAAAGTGTATTTGTCGCAGTGCTCGACCAGCAGGGAAGCTACAGCAAGATCTGGTACGGAGGCATTAGCGGCTGGGTACAGTCCAGATATCTGATCAGCTTCTCTGATACAGATGATTATTATATGTGGGAAAAAGGGCACGGTTACACGGCCTATGTATTTGTAAATGAAATCAGCGCCCACAAGGAGGCCAGTGAGTCTTCCGCCTATGTAAGCGGTGTCAGTCTCCATTATGGAAAGGAACTGAAAGTCCAGGAAGTGAAAAACGGATTTGCCAGAGTGAAGACAAAAGGAAAAACCTGCTGGGTTGACATGCACTTTATCCGTACTTATGCTAAAAAGAACAGGAAATGGAAGGTGGATATCGGTCAGGGCCAGGATGGCGCCAAGAGCATTCATCTGCGTGAGAAGGCCGGCGAGACATCAAATAGCCTGAAAAAGATCAAAGACGGAAAAGTACTTAAGATAAGCAAGTTCGAAGACGGATGGGGTAAGACCAAATATGACGGCAAAGATGGCTGGGTGAAGCTGAAAGACTGCACACCGGTTGCCGATTGATAAAGGTCCGGGCGAATGCAGATCTGCGCAAAGGAAGGCAATGACACGCTTTGCAGCTCACATGCAATCGCCATGGCCGTTAAGATTGATAATTGTAAATGACAAAACATGAATGAGAGATGAAAACAGGAGGAGCCCATGAGTGATATGAAGATCGTATGTCTGGACATGGAAGGAGTATTGGTACCGGAAATCTGGATCGCTTTTTCAAAAGCAAGCGGTATTCCCGAATTAAAAAGAACGACCAGGGATGAACCGGATTATGATAAGCTGATGAGATGGAGACTGGGAATCCTGAAAGAACATGGACTGGGTCTCAAGGAAATTCAGGAAACCATAGCCACCATAGAGCCTATTCCCGGAGCAAAAGAGTTCCTTGATGAACTTCGGTCTATAACACAGGTCATCGTCATCAGCGATACATTTACCCAGTTTGCCCAGCCTCTCATGGAGAAACTCGGCTGGCCGACCTTGTTCTGCAATAGTCTTGAAGTGGCAGAAGACGGCACAATCACCGGATTTAAAATGAGGATTGAAAATTCCAAGTTATCAACGGTCAGGGCTCTTCAGTCCATCGGATTTGATACCATTGGCTGTGGAGACAGCTACAATGACCTGGATATGATTCAGGCCGGAAAGACCGGTTTCCTCTTTAAAAGCACCGATCAGATCAAGAAAGACTACCCGGACATTCCTGCTTTCGAAGAATATGACGAGTTTCTCGCAGCCATCAAAGAAGCGCTGAAAAAATAAGAAGCACTGAAAGGCTGAATGAAGCACGAAAAAAACAGAAAATCGCCCCAACAAAAGGAAAGGTTGGATTATGGAAATTGCATTAAATATTCTTTTGCTGATCTTAGGATTTGTCATGCTGATCAAGGGGGCTGACTTCTTTGTGGACGGAGCTTCGGGAATCGCAAAGAAATTCGGAATTCCTGAAATCATCGTCGGTCTGACCATCGTGGCCATGGGAACCAGCGCTCCTGAAGCCGCGGTCAGTATTGCTGCGGCATTAAAAGGAACCGGGGATATCACACTGGGCAACATACTCGGCAGTAATATACTCAATATCTTTATCATTCTGGGTATTACGGCGGTTATAGTGCCGGTGGCCGTTTCCGAAAGCACCGTAAAGATCGATATGCCATTTATGGTTCTTATGACAGTAGTTTTGCTGGTAACCGGATTGAGGGGAGGAAAAATCGGACGGCTGGATGGGATTCTCATGTGGGCATTTTTCCTCTTGTATATGGGATACCTTTTTTATTCTGCCAGAGACAGCATGAAGGCAGAAGCCCATAAAAAGGACAAGGAACCATCGCAATCCCTGCCTGTTCTTCTGTTGCTGACCGTGGCCGGCGCGGTAATGATTGTCATAGGCAGTAATCTTACCGTCAACTCTGCCACTGAAATTGCTGCCTGGCTGGGCGTTACTCCCAGAGTGATCGCTCTGACAGTCGTTGCCCTGGGCACATCTCTGCCGGAGCTGGTAACCTCTGTAACAGCAGCAAGAAAAGGAAATGCGGACATTGCCATCGGAAATATCGTAGGAAGCAACATTTTCAATATTCTTTTTGTTGTCGGTTCCACGGCATTGATTACAGATGTTGCCTTTGCCTCCAAGTTTCTTTTTGATATGACTGTTGCCATTATCGCAGCGGCCCTTGCCTGGATTTGTTCCATCAGCGGTCGAAAAGTCGATCGAAAAGACGGGGCTTTTATGGTAATCCTTTACGCTGCCTATCTGGCCTATGTATTGATGGGGAAATAATCAAGGACATATTAGAAAAATGATCAGGTCAGGAGAATGATCTGGACGAAAAAAGGACCTTTTCTTTTGTCCCGCAATGGAAAAACTTCCGTGGAGGAATAAGAGAAAAGGTCCTTTTATTTATCGCTTTATTCCATATCAGCCTTTGTATTTGAGGCACAACATGGTAATGTCATCAAATTGTTCTTCTCCGGCCACAAATTCATTAATCCCTTCCATAACCTGATTCAGGATTTCTTCAGGCTGGGCATCAGGCTCTTTGTTGAGGGCCTGGAGCATCCGGTCCGTTCCGTAGAGCTCTTCCTGGCCACTGGTGGCTTCAGCTACGCCGTCTGTGTATACAAAGAAGCTGTCTCCAGGATTAAGCTGGAATTCGTGCTGGCGGAAGGGGATGCCCTCCATGACGGCGACGGCAGGTGAATGACGGTAGACGACCAGTTCATACTGCCCGCCCGCTCTGCGAAGTACAGGATGCTCGTGTCCGGCGTTTACGGCCAGACCTTTTCCGGTATCCAGATCGATAATGGCAAACCATACCGTTACAAAGAGCATTTCGTCATTGCCTTCGCACATCTGCTCATTGACGTCAGCGAGAATTTCCGAGGGGGTTCCTCCTGTCATGGCACGCATTTTTATAGAAGTTTTTGCCTTGGCCATGAAGAGAGCGGCTGGAATTCCCTTTCCGGAGACGTCTGCCATGACCAGAGCCAGGTGGCTGTCGTCAATCATGAAGAAGTCGTAGAAATCACCACCTACTTCCTTTGCCGGCGTCATGGAAGCAAAGAATGTAACTCTGTCCGATCCGATATCAAATTCCCTGGGCAGCATGCTGGCCTGGATGTTGGTGGCAACGGAGAGCTCGCTGGCAATCCGCTCTTCCTTGGCTGTGGCTTCTTTCAAATCGATGATGTACTGCTGGAGAGAGTTGGTCATGCTGTTGAAAGATTTAGCCAGACTTCCGATCTCATCATCGGTGTCCACTTCAGTCCGCAGGTCGAGGCTGCCTCCGCTGATTTGTCTGACATCGGCTTCCAGCTTTTTGAGGGGATCGGAGATC
>CADBME010000047.1 GCA_902795715.1 uncultured Lachnospiraceae bacterium
ACAGCTTCATCGCTATATTCCTGTCCAATCTTATCGACTAATTCCTGTACCGAAACGTTTGTTCTGGATCGGTCTACTCCTGCCAACAATGCTTTCCGCTCCGGAGTAATTCCCGAATACAGTACAAGATCATCCGGCATCCTGCCCCTCGACAACTCTACAAACAGGCCATGGTCCATCATGAGGAAAATTTCTTCAAAATCGTCCCCTGCAATCTCAATGGATTGTTTGACTTTGTAGGCATCGTGATTAAGAACAGCAGTCATCATCCTATAGTAATCATTTCCCTTGTACTTGAGAGTGTAAGTAAGATCATACATTCCTCCATCGAAAATGTTACCATTATATTCAATATATTTTTGGCTCCATATTTCAAAGTCTTTCGCGATATCCATATACCCGGAATATTTGTCCGGATTGAAAATACTTTTATCTCCCGAAGCGGATTCGAAGGTATATTTAATATTTTCGAAGTCGCTGTCATCTTCCGTGGAATCATCATCGTCGTCCATCCACGTATCGTTATCTATAGGCAGATTCTCGAGTTGTTGAACCGGATTCTCAAAGGCCTTATCTGAAATGCTGACGTTGTTGACAGGATTCCCCTGCCGGTCAAACAGGGATTCTGGTCCCTTTATGTAACTGTTAGTGAAGGTATAATCTTCAATCGATGTAACGGTATCGGGCAAGATCACTTTTCTCACATCAGAACCGCTGAAAGCGTAAGGCCAGATCTTTGAACAGCCGTCCGCCACCGTATACTCTTTCCTTCCGGCCTCTTCTGTCATAGCATACCCATTGCTTGTATCGGTTCGGGAAAAATATGCCATAAGCGTGCTTCCGTCTTTGCTGTAAAGAGAGCCATTTTTCAGCTGATAATCCTTATTTGACTGGGATGGCTTCCCGTTTGGATTCACTAAAGAAAGACCATAAAAGTGTGCTTTGTTGAAGGTTCCGGGTCTGACCACCGTTCCCTCTTTCATAGGAAGAACGGTGGCATTCGAGAATGCGCCGGCGAAGACACTGAAACCGAATGTAAAAACATTACCTGCAAAGAATTCTGTATTTAATGTAGTTAAAGATAAACAATCCTGAAATGCATAATCCTCAATTTCAACTGCTGATTTAAAAGAACCTTCGATTTGGGACAGGGAAGAGCACTGAAAGAAAGCTCTTTTTTTGATTCTTTGGAGACTATCCGGCAGGATAACACGGCGCAATTGTCCGCAGTAACAGAAAATCCGGTCAGGAAGCTCTGTGAGCTGAACTTTTTTCAAATTCACCTTATCTAACTCGGAGCAAAAAGCAAAGGCGAATCTTCCAATCTCATGAACCGAGGTGGGCAACTCCAATACCTGAAGATTCTCGCAACACAGAAAAGCTCCTCTGCCAATGGAGGTAATACCTTCCTGCATATCAGCCAGCCGCAGATTGCCGCAGCCGGAAAAGGCTCCCTCACCAATGGTTTTCAGCGAATCCGGAAAATATACTTTTTGCAGCCTGCTGCAACACTCAAATGCAAAATCATCGATCCCCCGGACACCGTCAGGGATCTTAATCTGATGGACATCAATATTATTAGCAAAGCAGGAAGGACCAATCTCGATTACCGGGACCCCATCAATCTTGGCCGGCAGGGTCAGGTTCTGATCCTTTCTCGTCGAACCGGTAAGAGTGGCATTAGAACCCTTTTTCTCATAAGTATACCCTTCAACAATCTTCTCCGGAGCAGAAGCCGGTCCGTAGCTATATCCGTCAGCTGAGATTCTGCAGGCCTTAACCGTATAAGTATATGACTCACCGGCAACCAAAGATTCATCCAGGTAAGATACCCGTGCTTTATCCGGATCCGGTTTCACCTCAGCAATAGCCTTGTTATTACGGTAAATCTTGTAAGAATCCGCTCCGCCGGTCACCTGATCCCAGCTGAGTTTTGCTGCAGGACGGCTGTTGACAGACAATGTCAGCGAAGTGACCTTGCCGGGAAGACTTTCAGCTCTGGTGTGAACAGTAAGACTTCCCGTTCCGGGAAAGCCTGTCAACACCATGACAATCACTAACAATCCTGCAAGTATTTTTTTCATATTTTTTTTACCCATTTTCTCCTCTCCTTTAATAATATTCGCTATAATGCTATAATATTATATATATGAATTTAAATAGTTCTTTTGAATCGTTTTCCTATATCGATAATTATAACAGGAATGCAACAGAGAAAGGAAGGTTATTATCCAATGAATGTATCGGTAATATTTGAACCCGAACCTAAAACCTGGGGGTATCGGGGTGATCCTTATTTCTGGAGATATCTGAAAAAAAGACTGTCTTCCGAGGAGCTCCCCTTAGCACCGGATCATCTTGAGGAATTCATAAGAAAACAGCACCTCCGCCTGACCGGCAAGAAACTCTCCACAAACAGCAGAGCTTTCTGTGAAGCCTTTGCCGAAGGAGGTATGACATCAGGAGTTCTGTCCGGAAAATGGTGGACAGAAACAGGAATTCCTCTCCTTCGCTCCCGGCTGGAAGAAGCTAATTGCCTTTCTAATTCTTAATATAAAACTTATCATAATAACACGCCTGTTGCCCTTTCAAAAATCTTACATTGTAAGTTTTTTGAAAGGGCAACAGGCGCTAACAATATTAGCAAAAGTTAATTTATTATCTCCGGCCGAACTTCGGTTTCCTCTCCCTTCTCTTGGGTCGGCCGCATTGGATTATTTTATTACTTTCGGCCGAACTTCGTCCTCCTCTACCAACTCTCCGGTCGGCCGCTTTGGGT
>CADBME010000048.1 GCA_902795715.1 uncultured Lachnospiraceae bacterium
AAAAGAAAATATATATAAAGGCAGGAAAAAGAAAATGCATAATAAAGAGAATCATAAAGTGGATATCATCCTGGCATCCGCTTCGCCCCGGAGAAGAGAAATCCTCAGTCAGGCCGGGATTGAATTTAAGGTGATCGTGAGCGACGCTGATGAGAATATTGGGGAGACGGATCCCGGGTCTGTGGTGGAAGAACTGGCCAGGAGAAAGGGACGGGCTGTAGCCGAAAAACTTGCGCAGAGTGACCATGAGACTTCCGGGCCGGAGGTTGAAGGAGACCTCCCTGGCACAGATTATCTGGTAATCGGAGCCGACACCATCGTTGTTCATGAAGGAAGGATTCTCGGCAAGCCATTTGACAGGGAAAAAGCCGCCGCCATGCTGCGGTTGCTTTCGGGTAAAACCCATCAGGTAATGACCGGAGTATCCATGACCCGGGTCAGTCAGGGAAGGGTCGGGGAGTCTTATGTTTTTCATGAGATTACGGATGTGATCATGAGAGAGCTTTCCGATGAAGAAATATCCGACTATGTAGATACAGGAGATCCTCTGGATAAAGCAGGCGCATATGGGATCCAGGGCATGGCCGGTATGTTTGTCTCGGCCATTCACGGGGATTACTACAATGTGGTTGGCCTTCCTCTATGCCGGACGGTGGTACATCTGAGAGAGAGAATCTGCAATAATTCAAAATAAGAGGATAAAGCAGTCGAAAAATAAGGAATTATCAGGGGTTTTAAGTAAAAATACGAAGGAATGCTTGCATAATTATTCATTTCGGTTTATGATAGAGAACATAGTCTTGTGAGACAGATAAAAATAACGGCAGAAAGGAAAAAATTCATGGGAAAGAAACCATTTGTAAGCCAGGAACAGCTCAAAGAGATTGTAAAAGAATATCCGACTCCTTTCCACCTTTATGACGAGAAGGGAATTCGCAAAACTGCAAGGGATCTATATAAAGCATTTTCCTGGAATAAAGGATTCAAAGAGTATTTTGCCGTGAAGGCTACGCCCACTCCGGCAATCCTTAAAATATTGAAAGAAGAAGGCTGCGGGGTAGATTGTTCTTCTCTGACTGAGCTGATGATGAGTGAACGATGCGGATTTGCCGGTGGAGAAGATATTATGTTTTCTTCCAATGAAACACCGGCTGAAGAGTATCAGCTGGCAAAGAAACTGGGTGCCATCATCAATCTGGATGACATTACCCACATAAAATACCTTGAGGAAGCCTGTGGGATTCCGGACCGGATCTGCTGCCGATTTAATCCGGGAGGATTTTTCTCCCTTGGGACCGACATCATGGATAATCCGGGAGATGCCAAATATGGTATGACCAAGCCGCAGATATTTGAAGCCTTTAAGATTCTCAGGAGAAAAGGGGTGAAAGAATTCGGAATTCATTCCTTCCTGGCCAGCAATACGGTGTCAAATGAATACTATCCGATATTGGCAGCTATTCTCTTCAACCTTGCAGTAGAGATAAAAGAGAACCTGGATATTGACATCAGTTTTATCAATTTATCCGGCGGAATTGGCATTCCATACCTGCCGGAACAGGAGGAGAATGATATCTTTGCTATCGGTGAAGGCGTTCGTCAGGCTTTCGAGGAGATTCTTGTCCCGGCGGGACTGGCTGATGTAAAGATTTTCTCGGAGCTTGGCCGATACATGCTGGGACCCCACGGTCATTTGGTTGTAAAAGCTATCCATGAGAAACATATCTATAAGGAATACATCGGTGTGGACGCCTGTGCCGTTAATCTGATGCGGCCTGCCATGTACGGCGCCTATCACCATATCACGGTCATGGGAAAAGAAGATGCTCCATGCGACCATACCTATGATGTGGTTGGATCCCTTTGTGAGAATAACGATAAATTTGCAATCGACCGCAAGCTGCCCAAGATTGACTTGGGAGATCTTCTGGTTATCCACGATACAGGAGCTCACGGTTTTGCCATGGGCTACAATTACAATGGCAAACTGAAAAGCGCAGAAATCCTTCTTAGGGAAGATGGGAGTGCCCGGATGATTCGAAGAGCTGAGACACCGGCTGACTATTTCGCTACGGTGGAAGGGTTTGACTTACTGTGACACTTATGTGACAATGGATTCACTATAATACAATCAAAAGAATCAAGCCAAACCTTTAAAAGCAAATCGAACAGATCAAGGAGGAAAAAACAATGACAGGAATGAAAAAAATTGAGAGTGATCTTCTTAACGGAGTAACAGGCGGACAGGCAAATGTAGTAGATAACCCACATGAAGGATATGCTTATGCGAATTGCAGAGAAAAGCCGGGCTTAGACCAGCGTGTTCTTTTAGAGATTCCCAATGGAACGGAAGTTAGCATTACCGGAAGGATCCAGGAAAAAGATGGGATTGAATGGTATGAAGTGAATCTGGCTGGCGGGTATGAATATGGATGGATAGCCGGCCACCTGATCGGATACTGATGCACAGATTGAAAAAACATAAAAGTGGGACAGTGGGGACGATATGAAACGTCCCCAC
>CADBME010000049.1 GCA_902795715.1 uncultured Lachnospiraceae bacterium
AAAGACCTGACCGTTCAGAATGATACCGCCGCCGACACCGCCGCCAAGTGTAAACATGACAACATCGGAGTAGTCTTTGCCGGCTCCTGCTACTGCTTCACCAAGCGCTGCGCAGTCCGCATCGTTCGAGATGCGCACAGGGCAGGGAATGACCCTTCCAAGTTCTTCAACCAGATCGACATTCTCCCATCGCAGGTTATTTGAATAGAGAACTTTACCCCTGTTCCTGTCAATCGTGCCTGGTACACCCACGCCAACACCGATGCACTGATCCAGTGGTACATTCTGTTCTCTCAGGAGATCCAGGGTGCTCTGTGCCACTTCCGCAACAAAAGCAGCTGCCTCCTTGTCCGAATCGGTTGGGAAAGAACGTTGCGCGATAATCTGCTGGCGGTCATTTACAAGGCCGATCTGCGTCTCTGAACTGCCTATGATGATACCTGCACGGATCGGGCTCGCTTTCTCACGGATTGTAGTGAGAAGCGCATCACACTTTCCTTCAATCTGCCAATCTCCACTGCCTGCCGACAGAAAAAAGCTGTCTCCCTTGCGATAAGACACAGATTCCCCTTTGCAGCTGATAAGCCCTTCACCATCCAGGATCAGGATGCTCAGAAAGGAGCTCTCGCTCACTGTCCCCTGCATCCGGTAAGTGAGTACACCATCCAGATTCAGTTTGTCCACTGTGAAATAATCACAGTCCGCTACATGTGGATACTGACTTCCGCTTTTTATGATCGGAACCCGGCTTGTCACAGCAAGGGCTTTCTCGATATGAAGATCTCTTTTTTTGCCGTCCTTGCCGACTCTTCCGTAATCATAGACCCGATAAGTGACATTGGAGTTCTGCTGGATCTCGGCGATCAGGATCCCTTTTCCGATTGCGTGGAGGGTTCCTGACTCGATGAAAAGAACATCCCCTTTTTTGACAGACACTGCATTGAGTACCTCAAGAAGAGAATCCTCCTCGATTCTGCGGGCAAACTCCTCACGGGAGATTTCTTCCTTAAATCCATAGTAGAGGAAGGAATCCTCCTCCGCATCCAGAACATACCACATTTCTGTTTTGCCATACTGACCCTCATTCTGGAGAGCAAAGCCGTTGCTTGGATGGACCTGAATTGACAGATTGTCCTTCGCATCAATGAATTTGGTCAGGATTGGGAATTCGCGGAATCTTCTGCAGTGGGTGCCGAGTACATCCATACCTTCCGCATCCAGATACTCTTTCAAAGTTTTTCCTGCGTAAGGCCCATTCATGATCATCGATGGTCCGTCCGGATGACAGGAGAGTTCCCATGCCTCTGCCAGGATCTCGCCGTCAAAGTCCACATTGTACTCCTCTGCCAATCTGTGGCCGCCCCACAGATAATCCTTACAGACGGGTTTTAATTTCAAAATACCCATAAACTACTCCTTATTCCGCAAGTTTATTTGCATCGATATCATAATTTGTATTGAGAAAAATGTCCTTTATGAGTCCATTATAATCTTTTCCTGTGTCCAGAATCAAGAATAAATGATATAATAAATAATTAAGCGGGAATTGAGCAGGCCTGACTCGAATAATAATACCCTGATCATATGCCCGAAAGAAATGAGTAAAAGGAGTGTTGAACATGGAAAAGCAAACTGAAGGCATGGTAAAACCACTGGATCGATATCTTAGCCCTGTAGATGTATGGGCTATCGCTTTCGGATGCATGGTTGGCTGGGGTGTATTTGCCATGCCCGGATCGACATTCCTTCCTGTTGCCGGTCCGGCAGGAACGCTGATTTCCATGGTGCTTGGGATGGCCTTCATGCTGATCATCGGAGCTAATATTTCTTATCTGATGGGACGCTCTCCCGGGACAGGCGGCTTTTACTCCTATACAAAGGAGGCATTTGGCCGGGATCATGCTTTTTTATGCTCCTGGTTTCTGTGTCTGTCCTACCTTACTATTGTATTTCTGAATGGTACAGCCCTGTTTATCATTGTACGGACACTGTTTGCCGATGTCGCACAAAGCGGTTTTCATTATTCCGTAGCAGGAAACACCATCTACCTGGGAGAGACTCTGGTATCCGTTCTGGTTCTGGCATCTGTAGGAATCCTGTTTGTCTTTGCTAAACCGATGCTTCAGCGCCTTCACACTGTGCTGGCACTTGTATTGTTTTGCGGTATTGCCCTTACCGGTGTCTTTTGCCTGCCAGGCGCTATTGCCAACGGTGCCCTGAATTCCTTCGGTATTCAGGGGCTGAACAAGGGGTATGCAGTTCTCAGCCTGGTCATTATGGCACCCTGGGCCTTTGTCGGATTTGAGATAACAGCCTTTGACACAGCTCATTTCCGATTCCCGGTCAAGAAGTCCGGAAGTATCATTTTAGGTTCTATTGTGGTCGCAGCGTTTGCCTATATTATCATGGCATTTGTAGGCGTTTCCTCCGTGCCGGATGGTTTTACCAGCTGGCAGGCCTATATTCAAGGGCTTGACGGATTGAAAGGCGTTGCTGCCGTACCGACATTCTTTGCCGCCAGATCTATCATGGGGACAGCCGGTTTGGTTATCATGACCATAACGGCTGTTGCAGCTATCCTGACCGGAATTATCGGCGGCTACCGGGCAACAACCCGTGTGCTGTCCACTATGGCAGAGGACCGTATTTTGTCTGAAACCTTTCAAAATACCACATACACTATCGTATTTATCCTGGCACTGTCCATACTCCTTTCCCTGCTGGGAAGGAATACATTGATCTGGTTTGTCGACCTGACATCCCTCGGTGCAATTATCGGATTTGGTTATTGCTCAGCAGCGGCTTATAAGCTGTCCAGAGTCGAAGGAAACAGGAAATTAACAGTAAGCGGTTTGGTTGGAGCGTTTATTTCAGCGGTTTTTCTCATTGTTCAACTCGTTCCCCGGCTGGCAGCTCTGGATGCTATGTCAAGCGAAGCTTTCTTCCTGCTGGCATTCTGGTGTCTGCTTGGATTTGTCTTTTATTGGAGGACGGTTACCAGGAGCAATCTCACAGAGTTCAGTGGGATGTCCACTTCGGGAATCGCCTTGTTTGCCCTTCTGGTTTATTCCGTTCTGATGTGGTTTGTAAAGCGTCTTGATGCGGCGGAAGATATTCGGCAGGTGAAACATATTCTTGTCTGGGATGGAATCATCCTGATGGTGATTATTTTCGTCGGCCTTGCCGTTATGCTCTATCTTCAGAATATCGTAAGGGAGAAGCATGAAGCAATGGAAAGGGAAAAAATCCATGCGGTGGAGAGCAGTCTGGCTAAGAGCCGGTTTCTCTTCAATATGTCCCACGATATCCGCACTCCCATGAATGCGATTATTGGCTACACAAACCTGGCGCAAAAGGAAGAGGACATGGTCAAAACCCATGAATATCTCAACAAGATTGAAAGCTCCAGCCAGCATCTGCTCGCCCTGATCAATGATATTCTTGAAATGAGCCGTATTGAAAGCGGTACGATCGAACTGGAATACACGCCCATCGATCTTCGGACCTTATTTGACAGTATTCGTGATCTGTTTTCAGAACAGATGAGGCAGAAAGATCTGGATTTTCAGGTCTATGCCAGCCAGGTGCAGAATCAATATGTCTGGTGCGACAGGAAAAACCT
>CADBME010000050.1 GCA_902795715.1 uncultured Lachnospiraceae bacterium
AAGGAATAATCGTCACAACATAAGCAAGAGGTTGGGCTTCCTGAATTCCGGCAAGGCCCCTCAGCCTGGCCATGATCAGAAGAAGAGGGATCAGGATCAGACCGCTGCGCAGGGATGAAATGAGGGAAGCCTGGAAGCGGTGGCCGGTGCTCTGCAGGAGCATTTCCGTGACCATGCCAAAGGGGATGAAGAGAAGTGCGCCGCAGTAGAGCCGGAGAGCTCTTGTCCCGATTCTTATGACATCCGGATCGTCCCGGAAGATTTTTATCAGACTTCCCGACCGGATGATCACCAGAATGCTGATCAGGGTCAGCAGACATTCTGCCATGATGAAAGTGACCTTAAAGGCTTTCCGGACACGGCTGTATTTCCCTGCCCCGTAATTAAAGGAAGAAACGGGTTGGAATCCCTGGCCGATGCCCAGGGCAAAAGAAAAAACAAACATGGTGATTCTGGAGACTATACTCATGGCCGCCACGGCGGCGTCTCCGTAAACGGCAGACTCCCTGTTCAGCAGCATGGTTGCTATGCTGGCCAGGGACTGTCGGATCAGACTGGGAAAGCCGGTTGCACAGATATCGCCGACGACCGACGGCCTCCAGTCCACTCTGCGGATGGATATCTTTGTCTGGGTCCGGCCTTTCAAAAACATGGACAGGAGGATCAGAAAGCTGACGCACTGGCTCAGGGCCGTGGACAGACCTGCACCTGCGATACCCATGCCAAAGATGAACATGAATATGGGGTCGCCGATTATATTGAGTATGGAGCCGGTAAAAAGTCCGATCATACCCAGGGAAGCCTTGCCTTCATAGCGGAGTATGTTATTTAATACGAAGGAAGTGATCATCAGGGGGCAGGATGCCAGGATAAAAAGCATATAAGTCCGGGCATAGGGGGCAATGGTGTCCGTACTCCCCAGAAGATATACCAGGGGATTGATAAAAAGAATACCGGCAATCAATATTAGAAATCCTGCTAAAAGGGCATAGAAAAATCCGGTGGAAGCAATTCGGCTTGCCCCATGGTAATCCTTGCTTCCAAGCATCCTTGACAGAATACTTCCGGAACCCTGGCCGAACATGAAACCGATGGCCTGGATGATGGCCATCAGACCGAAAACCACACCCACGGCTCCGCTGGCACTGGTGCCCAATTGTCCCACAAAAGCCGTATCGGCCATATTGTAGATACTGGTAACCAGCATACTGATTACCGTGGGGACCGACAGAGAGACAATCAGACGAGGGATTGGAGTCTCTGTCATTTTTTTGTATTGTATTTCTCTTACATTCATGGCTTATACCATCCTTCTTCCTGAACCCTTATCACCGGATCCCCGTCACTCTGACTTCATTCACCGGCTCCCTGCCATTGATCCGGACATACATGGGTCAGCTGCTGTCTTTTCCCTTTTCGGATAAAGGGAAACAGGAGACAGCCATCTGAAAAATGATTACTGCATACCGGGTGATTCTGGACATATTGTATTACAGTAAAAAAAAGAAAGCAAGAAAAGAAGATACGAACATATGTTCATTTTGTGCTTGATTTATTTTTTTCCTTATGATATATTATCTACACTTCAATGGAAGTATTTTTTGATTGACAAAAACAGACAACAGGAGGAATCAACCCATGCTTGAGATAAAGAATCTGTATTTTCAGGTAGATGATGAAGGTCAGGATAAGGAGATCATAAAGGATATCAGTCTGACCATTCCTGATGGGAAGCTGGTCGTGATCACCGGCCCCAATGGTGGAGGCAAGTCAACTTTGGCCAGGCTGATTGCGGGAATTGAGAAGCCGGATTCGGGAAAGATTTACTTTAACGGGGAAGATATTACGGATCTGTCCATTACGGAAAGGGCACGTAAGGGAATCGGATTTGCCTTTCAGCAGCCGGTCAAGTTTAAGGGAATTCAGGTTCTGGATCTCCTTCGCCTGGCAGCCGGGAGACAGATCAGGATTTCAGACGCCTGTGACTTCCTTGCGGCTGTCGGCCTCTGTGCAAGAGACTATATCAACCGTGAGGTGAATGACAGCCTGTCCGGCGGAGAACTTAAGCGGATTGAGATTGCCACACTTCTGGCCAAATCATCCACCCTGTCGATTTTTGATGAGCCCGAGGCCGGGATTGACCTGTGGAGTTTCCAGAATCTCATTGAGGTTTTCCAGAATATGAGGGAAAACATCAAGGACAGTTCCATCCTTATCATTTCTCACCAGGAGAGGATTCTTAATATAGCCGATGAAGTAATTGTTCTCAAGGAGGGACAGCTTACCCAGCAGGGTGGAAGGGATGAGATCCTTCCGGGCCTGATCGGGACGGCATCTGCTGTGGCCGCCTGCCGGAAAAGCGGTGTAGATCTGGGAAAGTCGGAGAACATCGGCATTAGTTAATCGTGACATTTCAAGAAAAACGTAAGGAGAAACAGAAAAATGATGAAACTTGATGAGATACAGATGAGACTTCTTCGTGAGGTAGCCGATCTCCACAGTGTGCCGGAGGGCGCTTACAATATACGTTCCAACAGCCAGGCGGTCGGACGGGTTTCCACGGCCAATATTGAGATCAGTCCCAAGGAGAATGTAGCGGGAATCGATATCCGGATCAAACCCGGAACAAAAAATGAAAGTGTCCACATTCCGGTTGTTATGACCCAGAGCGGCCTGACCGAGCTTGTCTACAATGATTTTTATATAGGAGAAGACTGTGATGTGACCATAGTAGCCGGCTGCGGTATCGACAACTGCGGGCCCAAGGACTCGGAACATGACGGAGTTCACCGCTTTTTTGTCGGAAAGAACGCCCATATCCGCTACGTAGAGAAGCACTATGGTTCCGGAGACGGAACCGGCAAGCGGATTCTCAATCCCGGTACGGAAGTTTACATGGAGGAGGGCAGCCAGGCTGAGATGGAGATGGTACAGATCAAGGGTGTGGACGATACAGAGCGGACCACTACGGCTGAACTGGCAGCGGGAGCCAAGCTCCTTGTCAGAGAGAGACTGATGACCCACGGGAATCAGAGAGCCATCAGCCGCTATGTTGTCAACCTGAACGGGGAGGGAGCCAGCGCGGACGTGGTATCCAGATCCGTGGCCAGGGATGACTCCTATCAGCTCTTCGACGCCAAGATTGCCGGCAATGCGGAGTGCCACGGTCATACTGAGTGCGACTCCATTATCATGGACCATGGCAAGGTACTGGCCGTTCCGGGACTGGAAGCCAACAATGTGGACGCGGCCCTGGTTCACGAGGCAGCCATCGGCAAGATCGCAGGGGACCAGATCATCAAGCTGATGACCCTGGGACTGACGGAAGCGGAAGCCGAAGAACAGATAATCAACGGTTTCCTCAAATAAGCTGTCGTAATAACCCTGATTATCTGTCTGCCCACAGATATCAGAAAAATAATGAAAAGAGAAACAAAGGATAGACGGACACACGACGGAGGAGATAGAGGATGAAAAGAAGAGTTCGAATAACGGCACTGTTGATGATTCTTGTATTGTTTTGCCTCCCTGTACAGATTAAAGCAGCCACACCCATCATCCGGGAAACAGAGTCCTGGCCTACGAGCTGCTATTATCATTATGACGGAAAAATCGCGGTTTACACCACTTCCAAATACAAAAAAGAAGTGAAAAAAGCCATCAAGCTCCTCAATAAACGCTATAAGGCATTTTACTATACAACATCCAAATCGGCCCGGGATGTTCTGATCCGTGATAAGAAGAATCCTCCCGGACGTTCAGTCATTGCCCAGACCTGGCACTATAACGGAACCATCATTCTCTTTAAAAAGAATATGAAGAGACTGACCAAAAAACAGAGAGTCCTGGCCATAGCCCATGAGCTCGGACATGCTGCCGGCCTGAATCACGCCTCATCCAGGAAGAGTCTCATGTATGGCTATATCAACCGGATGAAGGCAAAGGGTCTGTCAAAAGCCGATGTAGCGGCTTTGAAAAAAGCAAAAAGTTATGCTGACCAGCAGAACAGGGAGAGGAAAGACTTTCTTAATGCCTTTTTGATCTTCGAGCGCTACGGGGAAACCATTCCTCTGGGCTATGGGGCATATGTGCTTTCTTTCCCCGCCCGGGGAACAGTCTATTACTCTTCCGATACCAGGATCCTCCAGGTTTATCAGACCGGCTATATTGCGGCAAAGAATCCAGGCACGGTAAGACTGACTGTGGTAAACGCAGGAGTAAAACATGTTTTCAAAATCCGGGTCAGATGAGACCGGATTGTAAAAAGCAGCAGAGGATACTTTGAAGGGAAAATCGGATTCGGACTGGCCCCTGTGATCACCCCCATAGCCATGATTGTATGCATCTGCGCTGTACTGCGGCGCAGGAATCATGTGCAGGAACAGCTCCAGAGAGAATTGGAAGCCAGGGGGAAGATATGGAGACCAAGAGACTTATAGCAGAATAATGTGGAAAGTGCTATGGAAGAACGATTAAAAAAACAACTGGAATTTGCATTGGAGATCGATAAGGAAAAAAACATATTCCGACAGACACATTTGTCAGGACATGGAAGAAGAGAGAATGATGCCGAACATGCCTGGCACATGTCCATAATGGCCTACCTCCTCCGTGAATACGCCAATGAAGAGGTCGATATCGGCAGGGTCATGCTCATGTGTCTGATCCATGATATCGTGGAGATAGAAGCCGGAGACACCTATGCCTATGACACGGTCAATCTGGCAACTCAAAAAGCCAGGGAAGACCAGGCCAAGGAAAAGATTTTTTCCATCCTGCCTGAGGACCAGAAGAAAGAACTGATCGGATTATTCGATGAGTTTGAGGATAATCAGACGCCGGAAGCAAAGTATGCACATGCCATGGACAATCTCCAGCCGCTGATTCTTAATCACAGCAACAAGGGAGGAGATTGGAGAGAACACGGGGTGAACTCCGGACAGGTTTACGGACGGCAGTCCAGGACCCGTCTGGGATCCGAAATTCTTTACCAGGCGACAGATGAAATATTGAAAGAGAATATAAAAAAAGGCTATCTGCCTGAATAGATTCGTGGACTGTTCTCAATGATCCACCTTTAATAAAGTGTTACATATTTACTCTTTCTATCGTGGTGGCGCGCAAAGAAAATGTCAATGATTAGAAAAAAAGATGCGATAGAATAATAACTATTATTTGTTAAAATAACAAAAAGTTTATCATGAAAAATAGAGAATCAGGTCCAAGTATTAACAAATAATAGGAGAGTAAAAATGAAATATTTATTACAGAGATTATTAGTATTGATCATGATTGCTGCATTGGCGCTAATACCGGTTTCTCGCGTTGTTCGGGCTGATAATACTTCAAAAAGCGGGGGACAGAAAGTTAAGAGGACCATCCTTCTTTATGATTGTGGCGCCGATCTGGAAACGGATGCCGGTCTGGCAACCTATAACCTGCTGCAGATATTGAATTCTTCTTTTAGTGCAGATGATGATGTCAAGTTCCTGGTCATGACCGGCGGATCGCACAAGTGGCAGATTGATAGTAAGTATCTGGTATTTCCTGATGGTGCTGCGTTGCCGAATGATGCTGTTGTTGATTATAATCGGGATAATCCGGAGGCTTCAACGCAGCTCAATCCCAAAAGTCAGATCAGTAATGTCTATAATCAGATCTGGGAAGCGAAGGGTATTGATGCTGTTGATGAGAATGGAAAACCGGATGGGA
This sequence comes from uncultured Lachnospiraceae bacterium, assembly GCA_902795715.1. The sequence continues at coordinate 5,713 of CADBME010000050.1, forward strand.
ATGCCGGGAAGCTGGTCCTGCTTGACGGAGACGGCATTACCGGTGCTGAGAATACTGCTGTGAAGTCGGTGAATGAACTTATGTCAGTGCCGGCAACATTGAAAGCATTTATCAATTACGGCGTGGGTAAATACCCTGCTGAGAAGTACGATCTTATTCTCTGGGATCACGGTGGAGGGCCTAAGGGCGGATACGGTGTTGATGAGCATTATAATGACTCGGATGACTGGACTCTGCCAAGTATCATGTCTTTTGCAGGAATCGTTGATGCGCTCTCAGATAATGCTGTTACCAACAATGATGCAGATGGCGATGGCAAAAAGGATACTTTTGATTTCATTGATTTCGATGCCTGTCTTATGAATAGTGTTGAACTCGCTCTTGCCATGACAGACTATACAGACTACTATATCGCATCGGCGGATGTAGAACCGGGTTATGGACAGTATTACGGGCCGCGTGCAGACCGTGATGGAAAGCAATATAAAGGCTGGCTTGACGAGCTGGGTAATCCTGACAATGATGAGAAGTATAACGCACCGGGCGGGACCTATGAATTAGGTAAGGTTATTGTAGATGATTTTTATAATTTCTATGAGAAAGAATCCGGCGACGGATATTCTCAGGAAGGTACTTTGGCAATTGTCGATACCGGGAAGCTCTTGAGCTCCCAGTTCGTCAATACACTTAATGAAATGGCTCGTGTGCTTAAGGAAGAGGCAGCCAACCTCGAAGAGGACGGTCTGCATTTCTATGACGAATTAAAATCCTACTACAATTCCCTTGAATACAGTGACGAGCTGTTCGATCTGGGCAATCTTGCGGCCTTACTAAGTGTGGTTAATTCAGAGATATCCGAAAAGAATCTGGATAAGGATGATGATTATTACATCAATTGCAACAACTATCATGATATCTCACGAACCATATGCCAGATGCTGAATCCCTCATCTAAAGATACATTTATGTATGCAAGGGGTACTTCCGGGATCTCCACTAAGGAACTGTATTACAGGACCTTAGATGACCAACTGGGATACGGTTCTCTAGGCTCAAGCGGCATGTCAATTTACTTCCCGGGGACTGAGATGACTATGTCCGCGGTAGGTTATTTTAAAGAAATAGATCCTGTGATCGATCGCCTGCCGGATAATGACAAGCGAAAAACACTATTAAAGAACTATGAGGCCACTGTAGCATACTACAGTATGATCCTCTATTCCGGAAGGATTGTATCTGGTCTGATTAATGATGAAGAAGACGAAATCGAGATAACAAATAAAAACGACGTGGATTACCAGATGGTCATGGATCGTATGAAAGGGATTTTCGGCAACTGGGATAATCTGATAGTCCCCTGCATGGGAAAAGCAGGATTGAATGAAGAAAATATAGACAATTGGTTCCGCGTTTTGATCCCCCAGCAGGTGGAAGAAGCGGTTGATACTAAACAGGTCACCCTTGAGAAATCCGACGGACAGGAGACCGGAGCTTGCACAATAACCATCAATCAAGCAAAGAAGCACATTATCAACAGTGTAGAAAGAAAAATTTATGTCGAGCTACCTGAACTGGATAAATATATGGCAGGACTTGATCCCAGAGACAAGGATACTGTTTTGCGTCTGGGAAATCTTGAGGCAGGCTCGGTAAAAGGCAAGCTTGTAAGTCAGCCGGAAGGCAATACCATCAGAGATATGATCCGCTGGTACCAAAGCAGCGGCGGAGTGTGGAGTGTGGATCCCCTTGAAAACAAATGGTATGTGGTCAGTGACGCAGATGGAACTGATCATGTCGCTTCCATCTATCTGTCAGATGAGGACGGAATTTATGTTCCTGCGCTGGTTGGAACCAATGCAGACGGACCCGAAAAATCCCGTTTGCTTATGTTGGAATTCTCCAATGAATCCGACCACAAGATTAGCTCTATATACTACATGAATACAGATACAGGCCCTGTAAGGGTCGAACCGAAAGATCTGGTAAGAGAAATCACGGTCATGCCCATTCTCTACATCAGGCCAATGATGGGCGATGACTATTATGCCCCCATAAGCAGAACTTCTTTTACCATCTCCGCAGATAATGCTGCATCCCTTAGTTTGAAATATACGGATATTGACAATATCGGGGATATCGGGGACACGGACGGAGACGGCAAGGTCCTGGATAGTACAATCACCATCAAGGATCTATATGGCAATGAAAATGTTGTCAGCGATCGTATCCATATCAAAAATGCAAGAATCAAACCTGCAATTCGCACGGGAAAGGAAATTGTTCCGGAAGTGGTATATCTTGGAGAGACCCTGAAAGAAGGTATCGATTATATATGGGAAAAAGAAAGCTACTGGGATAAGGAAACGGGGACTTTAAAAGAGCCGGATTTCATTGAGCCGGGAGACTACAAGATCATAATGCGCGGAAAAGGCCGCTTTAGAGGAGCAATGTATGACATTATTTTCAGCATTGTTCTTCCCGAAGATGAAGCTGCGCAGCTGGTTGAAGCAGCACAGTCCGCTGTTGATAAAGCGAAAGCTGATGTCAGTGCGCTAAAGCCCGATGCAAGCTCAGAGGATATCAAGACGGCCTATGAGAAACTGGTAAATGCCCAGCAGACACTGGCTGATGCTCAGGAAGCGCTGAACAGAACAAAGGCAATCCTGTCAAAAGAGAAGCAGGCGCAGCTTGAGGATGAGATTGCCAAGCTGGAGAAAGAGATCGAAGATCTGAACAATCAGTTGGCCAAAGCCCAGGTAATCGACATCTCCAATTACGAGGCGACACTATCAGCCGCATCCTTCGAGTACACCGGCAAGCCTATAGAGCCTTCAGTTAAGGTGTCCGGACTTAATGGAGATGATTACACCGTCTCCTACTCCAACAATAAGGACATAGGCACCGGGACCGTAACCATAGAAGCAAAAGGGAATAAGTATAAAGGAAAAATCACCAAAACATTCGAAATCACCAAAAAAACTAACACCCTGGCAGTCAAAGGAAAAACTGCCGCGGTTAAATACAAAAAGCTGAAGAAAAAGGCACAGAAACTGAAAGTCACCAGCGTCATTTCATTTACCAGTAAAGGGCAGGGAAAGAAGACCTATAAGCTTGTTCTGGTTAAGAAAGGATCAAAAAAGCTTAAAAAAGTAATAGCCATCAATAAAAGGACCGGCAAAGTCAAAGTGAAGAAAGGTCTGAAAAAAGGGGTCTACAAAGTGAAAGTAAAGATCAAAGCCCAAGGCGATGGCATTTACAAAGCATCTGCTGTAAAAACAGTGGTATTTAAGATTAAAGTAAAATAGACCTGTCTTGGATCATTGCAAAAGAAGCAGTTGCTAAAAAGACCCTTCAGAGTTTGTGTAAGCTCGAAAGGCTGATATAAGAAATACTAAGAACTGTTAAGGTAGGCGCCGCAGTAAGGCTCATTTTTAATTAAATGGGTGATGGCTTTACTGCGACGCTTCTTTTTTTGATTGTCTCCAATAATAGAAAAGGAAAAATAATTAGCACTCACCACTTGACAGTGCTAATAAAATATGATATACATCTGTTATATAAACAATATAACACAAGTTTGTGCTATAGTGAGATAGGGAGGTAATTCTATGAATATAAATAAATTTACACAGAAATCCATGGAAGCTGTTTCGCGTTGTGAAAAGCTGGCCTATGAATATGGGAATCAGGAGATTGATCAGGAACATTTCCTCTACAGCCTGCTGACCATCGAGGAAAGTCTGATTGCCAAGCTGATTGAGAAGATGGAAGTGAACAGGGACTCCTTCCTTTCACAGACCCAGCAGCTGATTGAAAAGAAACCCAAGGTTTCCGGGGGACAGGTCTATATCAGCAAGAGTCTGAATGAAGTCCTGGTAAGTGCTGAGGATGAATCAAAGGCTATGGGAGATGAATATGTGTCTGTGGAACATCTCTTTCTTGCCCTTCTTAAGCATCCCAACAAGGAGGTCAAAAAACTTTTCCAGGCTTTCGGCATCAGCAGGGAGCGCTTTCTCCAGGCCCTGTCAACCGTGAGGGGAAATCAGAAAGTGGTCAGTGATAACCCGGAAGCCACCTATGAAACTCTGGAGAAATACGGTTACGATCTGGTCGAAAGGGCCCGCCAGCAGAAACTGGATCCGGTTATCGGCAGAGATGCGGAGATCCGGAATGTGGTTCGTATCCTTTCCAGGAAGACCAAGAATAATCCGGTTCTGATCGGGGAGCCGGGTGTCGGCAAGACCGCTGTAGTGGAAGGTCTGGCTCAAAGGATCGTTAAGGGAGATGTGCCGGATTCCCTCAAGGATAAGAGATTATTCGCCCTTGATATGGGATCTCTTGTCGCCGGTGCCAAGTACAGGGGAGAATTCGAGGAGCGTCTGAAAGCAGTCCTGGAAGAAATCAAAGCCAGCAACGGGCAGATCCTTCTCTTCATCGATGAGCTTCACACTATTGTCGGTGCAGGAAAGGCTGATGGGGCCATGGACGCAGGCAATCTGCTCAAGCCTATGCTGGCCAGAGGTGAACTCCACTGTATCGGAGCCACCACTCTGAATGAATATCGCCAGTATATTGAGAAAGATGCCGCACTGGAGCGCCGTTTCCAGCCGGTTATGGTTGATGAACCCACTGTGGAAGATACCGTATCGATCCTCCGTGGACTGAAAGACCGTTACGAGGTTTTCCATGGAGTAAAAATATCGGACAGCGCTCTGGTTAGTGCAGCCGTCCTTTCTAACCGATACATTACCGACCGTTTTCTTCCGGATAAGGCCATTGACCTGGTAGATGAGGCTTGTGCTATGATCAAGACAGAACTTGACTCTCTGCCGGCAGAACTGGATGAAATCCAGAGGAAAATCATGCAGATGGAAATTGAGGAAGCGGCCCTTAAAAAAGAGACCGACCGATTGAGCCAGGAGAGGCTGGAGCATCTCCAGCAGGAGCTTTCCCAAATGAAAGAAGACTATCAGCTTCGGAAAGCGACCTGGGATCAGGAAAAATCCTCTGTAGAAAAGGTATCCAAACTCAAAGAAGAGATCGAAGCAATCAATAATGAGATTCAGATTGCCCAGAGAAACTATGACCTGAATAAGGCAGCCGAACTCCAGTATGGCAAACTGCCGGCCCTGCAGAAAGAACTGGAAAAGGCGGAAGAGATCGCAAAGAACCGGGAGGAATCCATGGTTCATGAGGCAGTTACCGATGAAGAGATTGCCAAGATCATCAGCCGATGGACAGGTATTCCTGTAGCCAAGCTGACGGAAAGCGAGAGAAATAAAACTCTGAATCTGGACAAGGAATTGCATAAGAGGGTAGTCGGACAGGACGAAGGAGTAGAGAAGGTCACCGAAGCCATCATTCGGTCCCGGGCCGGTATTAAGGATCCCTCCAAACCCATTGGATCTTTCATGTTCCTTGGACCAACAGGCGTCGGAAAAACCGAGTTGGCTAAAGCCCTGGCGGAAAGTTTGTTCGACAATGAGCAAAACATGGTTCGTATCGATATGAGTGAATACATGGAGAAGTATTCCGTGTCCAGGCTGATCGGTGCGCCTCCCGGATATGTAGGATACGAAGAAGGAGGACAGCTGACCGAAGCCGTAAGGAGGAAACCTTACTCTGTGGTCCTTTTCGATGAGATTGAAAAGGCCCATCCGGACGTCTTCAATGTTCTTTTACAGGTGCTGGACGACGGAAGAATTACTGATTCCCAGGGCAGAACGGTAGACTTTAAGAACACCATCCTGATCATGACATCCAATATCGGATCCCAGTACCTGCTGGACGGGATTGATGAAAATGGTGTGATCAAATCCTCCGTGGAAAGCATGGTCATGAATGATCTGAGAGCCCATTTCCGTCCCGAATTCCTCAACCGTCTGGATGAGATCATTCTCTTCAAACCTCTGACCCGGGACAATATCGGCAGCATCATCGACCTTATGCTTGCGGATGTGAACCGTAGACTGGCCGACAAAGAGATTGAAATCAGCCTGACCGATGCTGCAAAAGACTATATCATCCGGAACGGCTACGAAGCAGCTTACGGGGCCAGACCTCTCAAAAGATTCCTGACCAAACATGTAGAAACCCTGGCCGCCAAACTGATTCTGTCCGGCCAGGTGGATGAAGAAGATGTGATAGAGATTGACTGCCGGGATGACCGTCTGGAAGCAAATGTAAAAAAATAATCCGATAGGAGGGTGAGAATATTCTTGCACTTGTTCTAAATGAATATTAATAGTAAAATAATACACAGTCAGAAGGCCTGTTGTTGGATTCATTTTCATGACCGGCAATATGACAAAGAGCAAAAACAGACACCGGTATTTGACTGGAATATTTTTGAAAGAAAGGATAATATTTATGAAGAAATATGTATGCGATGTTTGTGGTTACATCTATGATCCGGCCAAGGGCGACCAGGAGAATGGAATTGCTCCCGGAACTGCATTTGCAGATCTCCCGGAAGACTGGGAATGTCCCTTATGCGGAGTCGGAAAGGACCAGTTCAGCGTAGAAGAATAAAGAATAAATAGAAAAATGCGAATGAAGTCATTCAGAAGGATCCGGAGGCAAGAGAGTCTCCGGATCCTTTTTTATATATTTTGATTTAATATTTTATAAGGAAAACAGGGAACAAAAATATACTTGTAAAATGTGGATGTGAGAACAATATAGTTTATTTCTCTATGCAAACATTTATAAGACGATGTCCTGGCCTTGTGATACAATTATGAAAACTTACATATTTGATAAGTTTTGTAACTCTATTTATATCTTTTTTAGTAACTTTTTCATGTACCTTTTTTAGACACTTTTATGGACGGACACTTTTTGATGAGGAGGTAAAAAAATGAGAAAACGCATCGCAATATTGCTTTGTTTTGCCATGGTATTATCTATGGCAGCCTGTGGAAGTTCCACACCGGAAGGCAAAAAGAAAGTAACCGGTTCAAAAGGTGATGAGTACCTTGTTGATGAAGAGGCTAAGACTGTAGGAACGGATGATACAAAGAGTGAATATGAGCCCTACACAATCACTTTGAATCTTGAGAGATCAGGTATTGGTCAGAATATGGAAGAGACCTTTACCTCGGCACCTACCAAAGTAATCGCTGACGGAGACCAGATGGCTGACTTTTTCTTTGATCTGGGCCTGGAAGACCACATGGCTGGTTTTACCCGCGGTGCCTGCTGGTCGACGGTTAATGAATATCCGGCAAGAGACAAGGTCAAGAAAATCACAGAAGATGGTGTAAACCTGCAAAATGCATCCAAAGAGCAGATCCTGGATACAGGCTGTGACTTTATGATGGGATGGGATTCCCTCTTTTCTGAAGATCATTTTTCTGTAGACTTCTGTCTGGATAACGGTATTATTCCCTATTTCCCATATTGCTGTTCTGATTCGGCAACTATGGAAGACGTTTACAAGGACTATGATGTCCTCGGACATATTTTCGGTGTTGAGGATCTGGCGGCAGAGAAAGTCCAGGCTATGAAGGATACCATTGCCAATGTGGAAAAAACTCTGGGCGAGGATGCTTACAAGGATCCGATCAAGGTATTCGTTTATGATTCCGGAGAGGATGCTCCTTTCACGGCATGTCAGGGCGTTCCCGGCGATATGATTAAGAAGGCCGGCGGTATTTCCATCTTTGATGATATTAAAAAAGGATGGGCAACACCTTCCTGGGAAGAAGTTGTCGAAAGAGATCCCGATGTTATTCTGATTCTTGACTATGATTATGATACGGAAAAGAAAACAGAATTCCTGAAAACCAACGATAACACCAAGAACCTCAGGGCTGTAAAAGAAGGCCGTATCTATTCTGCATGCTGTTCGGATATGCAGGGATCTGCCGGTTCGGCCGGTTGTATTGAAATTATGGCAAAACAGTTCTATCCGGATAAATTTAAATAAGATAAGCCTGAAATATAAGACGGCTGATATGAGAAGGAAACCTCGCATTCCATGCGGGGTTTCCCTTGATTAGATGGGAGAGAACAAACTATGGCAAAAACGAAAATACCACTCTTTCCCCTGCAGAAAAGAACCCACTATATCACTTTCTGTATCGTTATGGTGGTCGTTTTATTCCTTTCCTTCGTAGCGGCAACCAAGCTGGGAAGCGTGGATCTGGAAACATCAGATATCAAAATGATTCTGACCAATCGCTTTCTCAGGAGACCTGTTTATACGGTTACCTGGAGAGAGAGTACGGAATCGATCCTCTGGGACATTCGTGTTCCAAGAATATTTACAGCATTTATCGTAGGAGCAGGATTGACCCTCTGCGGTATTCTCATGCAGGCTCTTACGAAAAATCCTCTGGCGGATCCATATGTTTTGGGTATTTCCCACGGTGCTTCCGCCGGTGCGGTATCTGTCATCATGTATGGTTATTTATCATTTCTGGGAGGTTACGGCACCATGGTCGGCGCTTTCACCGGCGCTGTTATATCCATTGTCCTGGCCCTCAGAATTGCGTCGATCCGGAACAAGGTAACAGCCACCCAGCTGGTGCTGGCAGGTATCGCGGTTTCAGCTCTATTCGGCGCCATAACCAATTTTATGATCTACTATACCAAAACAGGATCGGATAAAGTAAAAACAGCTACCTACTGGATGATGGGATCCCTTAACGGATCTTCCTGGGAAAAACTTAAATATGCAACCATAGCCTTTACGATTTGCCTGATCTTTATCTCCATCATGGCCAAGAGCCTGGATGTCATGCTTCTTGGAGATGATGTGGCGGTAACGGTAGGAGTCGATACGGATCGGATTAAAATGATCATCATTGTTTTGGCCACTTTGCTAACCGGTATCATTGTTTCCATCAGTGGAACCATCGGTTTTGTGGGACTTACCATACCACACATCACCCGGTCTATTGTGGGAACCAAGCACAAGAGGCTGATACCTGCCTCTGTCCTGGTCGGAGGAACATTCCTGGTCATAGCAGATATCATTTCCCGTGTGATCGTCGCTCCGGAAGAACTGCCGATCGGTGTAGTATCCGCCTTCGTCGGCGCACCCTTCTTCCTGTACCTGATTCGGAAATCCCATGGAAAGTTTGGAGGATGAGAGTATGAAGTTAGAAGTAAAAGACATAACCTACTCCATCGACTCCAAATTGATCGTAGACGGAGTGGACCTGGAAGTAGAAGAAGGTTCTTTTGTAGGACTGGTCGGACCCAATGGCTGCGGCAAATCCACCTTACTTAAAAATATCTACAAGGTGTACAAGCCGGATCGGGGAGCCGCTTACATTGACGGGAAAAACATAGCAGAAATGTCAAGCAGAGACACGGCCAGAGAAATGTCAGTAATGCAGCAGGAAAACAATGTCGAATTTGACATGACAGTATATGATATGGTCATGCTTGGCCGTTTCGCCCACCAGAAGATGTTTGGCAACGACAAGCTGAAAGAAAGACAGATCGTCCTTGACGGTATAAAAGAAGTCGGACTGGAAGGATATGAGGAAAGAAGCTTTCTCTCCCTCTCCGGTGGTGAAAAGCAGAGAACCCTGGTAGCCCGGGCCCTGGTCCAGCAGGCGGAACTGATCATACTGGACGAACCAACCAACCACCTGGATATCGGATATCAGTATCAGATCATGAATATCCTTAAGCGCCAGAATCTTACTGTTTTTTCCTCTATACATGACCTCAATGTAGCCTCCTGCTACTGTGACAAGGTCCTGCTTATGAAAAAAGGAAAGATCGTATTTGTCGGCACTCCGGAAAAAGCATTTATTTCGGAGAATATCAAGAAACTATTCGGAATTGAAACCAGAATATCAGTTAATGAAGTAACAGGAAAACCCAATATCGTATTCATTCCGGAAGTAGAACGGAGAATCTGAAAGTGGGACAAGGGGGACGTTTCATATCGTCCCACATTGTTAAAGCTGATACAATGTGGGACGATATGAAACGTCCCCCTTGT
>CADBME010000051.1 GCA_902795715.1 uncultured Lachnospiraceae bacterium
AATCTATACCCCATTTTGTATACAGGAAAAAGATTTCTCTACATCGGTAATAGTAACAGTCCTCATACTGGGTATAATCCAGGTAGGCCTTGCCTATATACTTTTATCCATCGGCATAGGCCGGACAAAGGCAGTTACAGCCAGTCTGATTGCCGGACTGGAGCCGGTCATGAACCCCATCTGGGTAGCCCTCTTTTACGGGGAAAGGATATCGCTGCCGGCAATCATCGGTGCGGTAATCGTTGTAGGAGCTATTCTCATCTATAATGTGAGAACAGCCGCCCCGGAATCCCTATAGGACTTATCTTATTCTCCATTATTTCTCTTGCTCCTATTCTATCAGAAAAAGGCCGATTCTGCTCCTGTTTTGTTAATATCTTTCTGTATCTTTTTGTAAAGGTTTTTATAGGATAGAAATAAACTTTTCAGTCTGTTATCAGGCAGATTATGCTATGATGAAAGGGTAAAGAAGGGATTACAGTGGATAAGAAAAGGCTGATGACAGGGAGGGATAAAGCTAATGAAATATATATACATGGTCAATCGTTTTCAGTTTGGGGATCAGTGTGAGAAAATAGCCGGGAGGCTGCAGTCTGCCTGCAGAAAATTCCACCGGGACTATGAAATCCGCATCAATAAAAGGCCGGAATCTGTCAGAAATTACCTAAAAGAATGCCGGGACAGGGAATGTGTTATCAGCTGTCTGGGCGGAGACGGGTCCATCAATCTCCTCTTGAATGAACTGGTCAACAGTTCATGTATCCTCTCCTTTATCCCGGTGGGAACAGGCAATGATTTTTACCGGACCTGCTGTGAGACCCTCCAGCCGGGAATCCGGGATCTGGACATGATCCGGATCAACGACCGGTATTTCATCAACACCTGCTGTTTTGGCATTGATGCCGATATTGCATGTGATGATTACTTTATACACAACTCTTTCATCCCCCGCCCACTCCGTTACCATGCGGGAGTGCTTTATCATTTTTTTGCCTATGAAGGGGGGCGGCACATGAAAGTCCTTTGCGATGGGGAAATTATTGAAAAGGATTTTATGACCATCGTGGCAGCCTGCGGACGCTATTACGGCGGCGGCTACAGGGTATCCCCGGACAGCCTGCTCGATGACGGTATCATGGAAGTATACCTGGTAGATAAGGTGTCAAAGATCAAAATGGCTTCCATGATTCTGTCCATGAAAGATGGAGGCCATCTTAAAGAACCGGCCCTTCGGATGATCCGGACAAAAAAGCTTGAAATCATTACAGACCATCCCATCCGGGCCAATATAGACGGTGAGCCCATACAGTCTGACCATTTCCAGCTGGAAATGATTCCAAAAGGAATCCGGGTCGATTTCGACCCGGAATTTATCCAATACTTTCAAGAGATATCATGATGGGGATTCTGACTTTAGCCTTAGCTTTTGCCAGGCAGATGGATGTCATCAATAAGCATCCTTTTACTGATCGTCAATCTTTCCCATCATTCCCAGGAGAAACGATCGTCACAGAAAGCGGCGAATATGTATTCCCCCTGGCCAAGGCTGATTCGGTCACGGTCTTTTAGCAGCCTGGGCGTTAAGACCAGCTGGTCATTGACATAGACCATAAGACCGGATAATCCGACCTGAATCCTAAACTGGCATTCTGACGGATCGAAGATAATAAAAGCATGATCCACAGTCTCCGATTCATCCTGGTGTGTCAGGACAAGAGAATCCTGATCGTACCACTGATTAATCCTGTTTGCTCCGGTCAGGATCTCCTGACTCTGGCCGTACTGGCTGCCGGCAACACATACAAGCCAGCCGGCAATTCTCTTGTCGGATTCCTCATATACGATGGTTCGTTCAAGGTCATCGACGAATATGTCGGAGTCTGCAGCTTTCTCATCACTTTCTTCTACCGGGCCGTTCTCCTTGATCAAGGCATCACCATCCCTATTTTCCCTGATCAGGATTAAATCATCCTCGTCAGTATCAGGGAGTCTTTCAGGGGGTGTCTCCCAATAGATGTCTCCGGATTCCCCGGAAATACTCCCATCAGAATTTTCCCCTTCGGATTCCACGACATGATCCGAAGTGTTTTCATCAGGATCTTCCATGACAAATAGATCAGAGGCTGACTCTTCCGGACGAATCTCAATTTCTTCCGGCTCGATTTCCTCTGCTTTATCTTCCTCTATGGGGTCTTCGGATTCTCCTGCCGGCTCATCTTCGTATTCGGGAACCATCTCATCTTCATCAGCAGGGATTACTTCGTCATCATACTCGGGAATCTCCTCGTCATCGAATTCAAGAAAATCATCTTCTTCAAATTCATCTTTTTCTTCTTCCTCGCCCTCACTTTGATGAGAACCGTCCAGATTGGCCGTGTGGAATGCCTGGTCGAAAGGTTTGTAATCCGTTTCGACATTGAGTCTTTCTGCTTCGAAATCGATGGATTTCTCGCCGTGATCTGCCGGCCAGGAGCTGGCTTTGGGCCGGTTAAAGGATGGAGATATGGTGAGGCGGGATTGTCCTTCCGGTTCATAGCCGGGAACATAGATATTTTCAGGTCCCTGGTCTGGTCCGGCAAAGGTCTCTGCCGGTCTTTCAGGTTCAGGATCCGGGTAGACCATGCCGTCTCCCATGTCAGCTCCCTTACCTCCTCCATAGAAAGAGTCAGGGCTAAGATCAACCTGGGCCGGTATGGTGGCATCATATTCTGATGGGGGAATAGGGTCGGGATTCATAGCGCTTCGGACATCTGCTTCCAGGGATGAGATGGCGCGGCCGTCCATGGGAATGGTACCGTCCCCATCGTAGTCGGCCGGGATGGTTCCCTCTCCGTCGTCCGGATAATAATCCCCGGCAAATCCGCCCCGGTCCTTCCATTCGTAATCTTCCCTGTATGGTTCATCGTAATGATCCTCTCCGACAAACATATTGCCCGGCAGTGTCTTTTCATCTTCTCCGTCTGAATAGAGGGGGACGGTTTTATCGTCATATATACGGTCTGCAGGCGCATGAATGGTAGACATGTCCTCGGAAAACATTTCATTGTCACAGTGGGGACATTTCTTGTAACTGTCGGCATCATAAAAATGTCCGTTTGCGCATTTTACGATATTCATCTTCTCTTGTTTCCTCCCATTGATGAAATACAGGTTCAAGACCTATATGAGTCGATAATACAATGTAACGATTGTGGTATTATCCTGTCCGCGGTCCGAGGCATATTCTGCCTCGTCCTGAAGACGATTATGTATGTAGCCCGGATGGGCAGGATTCTCCATGATAATGGACAGAATACGTTCTTCTGAAAGAGCATTGGTCAATCCGTCACTGCACAGAAGAAGAATATCGCCGTCCTGCAGTCTGAAAGGCTCACGGTTGGCTTCAATCAGGCTCAGATTTCCCATGCCGATATAAGAGATCAGACCGGCTCCGTAAAGAGCCTCTCTCTCGTATTCTTTCATGGTAATCTGCCCGTTTTTTAACCGGTAATTCAGGACCATCAGATAATTGTGTTCCTTTACGACGCTGACCATCTCACCCTTGCGGATAATAAATATTTTACTGTCGCCAACGGAAACCCACTGGGCTTTGTCCTCCTCTATGATGGCGCCGACAAAGGTCGTGCCGGTATTGAGACTTCTTCCGTCTTCATTTTCTATTTCAGAGACCTGCCGGTCGAGCTCGATCATTTCCTGATGAAGAAAATCATAATAATTGTCCGGATGGTCAAGGAGATTGTCATAGTCTTCTATAAAGGTCTCCAAAGCCATCTGACTTGCCCGCTCTCCGTCTTCCATGCCTCCCATACCGTCACAGATCAGGCCTATGGCACGATGGCCATCCTGGTCTGCTGCGGCAAAGCATCGGTCCTGCTGGTATGTCCTTGTGCCGATCCGTTGTGAAGTGGTAGTGAATATCATGCTCTCACTCATAATCATACTCCTCGTAAAGGGGATGGTTTAAGGTGCAATATTTTTCCAGGTCCGGTCTCCCTGACAAAAAGCAACATAATAGAATTTTGCATGGCCTATGGTGATTTTGTCCATATGGGAAATGACGACAGGCTGGGAAAGGATCTCATCGTTGAGCTCAAGATCATGTCCCTCTTGAGGAACAAGAAACAGGCAATTATGTTTTTCGTCATAGACAAGAGCACAGTGGTGGTCCTCGGCAACGGAAGGATCATCAAGGGGAATCTCCATATTTTCGCTTTGTCCGACCCAGTTGTAGCCGGATACCAGACGATAATCC
>CADBME010000052.1 GCA_902795715.1 uncultured Lachnospiraceae bacterium
CAAGAACATATTCCATATAGGGCTGACTTCTGTCATGGGTCAATTTGGAAATAGCCTCGATTACAAGCTGGGGAAAACCTGCCTCTTCAAGGTCTTCCAGGGTCCAATCCGTGTCTTCCGGAACATCATGAAGCAAAGCGGCACAGGTTTCGAACTCCGTATCCATGTATTCTGCAAGGTGGATAGGATGAAAAACATAGGGTACACCCGATTCATCCGTCTGATTCTTATGAGCGTCATAGCAGATTTTCATAGCCTTCCTGGTGAGTTCCGTATAAATCATGGCAAGCATTCCCTCTTTGAAGTTGTGTATAAAATGGATTCCTGAAACCAGGAATCCTTTCTGCAGCATGGATCTTCATTCCGAAAATCCGGCAAAGTGAAACTGAACACAGCAACTGTATACCTACTTATACTCATTATAATTTCCACACAAATCTCTGTCAATATGATAAACTGTCAATGGATGCGATTCCAACAAGAAAAAATGGTATAAAAAAGTCCTATCCGACATCATTTTTTAGTCGTATCATGATGTCGGGATCAAATGCTAAATAGAGGAGAATTCACATGCAGGCCGAAAAACATCAGGAAAAGTGTTTCGTCTCTTTTGCAGGCACTGATAACACTGCAATTCATAGTAATACACATCCAGTTCCCCATTCTCACTCTTTCTACTTGTTCATTCCTGCAGGAATACTGCTGTCTGTACTCTGCCTTTTCTCAATCCGAATGTCCGGATGGTCGATTTCCGTTCATGCAAAAGAAAAAAGAGCCGATAAAGACCGGCCTTTTATCGTGGTCCTAGATCCCGGTCATGGAGGAAACCAGTCCGGCGCGGAAGAAAACGGAATGATAGAAAAAGATTTGAACCTGACAATCGCAAAACATCTGAAGGAATCTCTGGAAAAGGATTATGAAAATGTTGAAGTCACCTTTACAAGAGACGGTGACTATAGCGTAGATTTAAAGGAAAGGGTGCAAATTGCAGCCGATCGGGATGCCCATCTGCTGATCAGTCTCCACAACAATGCCCGCGGAGATAATTTCGAATACAAAGACGGCTGTACCGTCCTCACCGCCCAGGGCAATTACAGACCGGATCTGGCAAAAACCGAACAGGAGCTTGCCTGCTGTATTCTCTCAGAACTGGAGAGTCTTGGTTTAAAGAACCGAGGAATTCTCCTTAGGGATTCGGAATCGGGAGATACATACGAAGATGGATCCATAGCAGACTATTATGCCATCATCCGTTCCGGCATCAATCTGGAGGTTCCATCCGTCATCGTCGAACACGCATTTCTTGATGATGACCAGGATTTTGAAAACCATCTGAGCACCGATGACCAGCTAAAAGAACTCGCGCAAGCCGATGCAAGAGGAATCGCCGCCTATCTGGGGCTGAGATCCGTAAAAACCGGAAAGATCATGCAGCCACCTTCCAACTATGAGATTCCTGTCTATCACGTATATGATGATATTCCCGAGCACACCAGGAAATCAAAGAAACTTTTCTTTCCGAATGAGGATGAAAAAGAGAGTGATACAGGGGATGAAATAGAAGATGAAACAAAAGCTGAGACGGGCGATGAAACAGATGCTGAAACAAAAGTGGAGACGGGGAATGGAGCAGATGAAAAAACAAAAGCGGAGACAGGCGATGGAACAGATGCTGAAACAAAAGTGGAAACGGGCGATGAAATAAAGATTGATGCCAGGGATAGGACAGAGAACAAAAAAAGCGATGAAAAGAATTCATCGGATGACTCCCTGCAGGAAGTCATCCGACAATTCATCCAAAAGCTTATTGACACCCTCAATCATGAATTGCCCGGGGCAGTTCAAAAGGAATAAGGCTGTCGTCAATAGAAAATCGGACTGTGATTACCAGGGACGGGATTGTCATTACATAGGATTGCCACCTGTTAAAAAACAATCAATGTGGGACAATATGAAACGTCCCTACTGTCCCATTTTGGCGTTCATTATCAACATCTGGAGCCGGTTTTCTATGTTGGCGAAGCTGATGTCGGGGTCGTAGTCCAGGGGAAGTATCCGGGCGTCAGGGTATATTTCTTTTAGTTTTTTTGAGATGCCGCGGCCGACTACGTGGTTGGGAAGGCAGCCGAAGGGCTGAAGGATGATAAAGTTTCTGCATCCTTTGCGGGCGCATTCCAGGATTTCTCCGGGGATCAGTATGCCTTCGCCGGCGTCAAATGTGTGGTGTATGATGGGGTCGCTGGTCTGGGCCAGCTGGTCCATCCGGGTGGCTTTTTCGTGGAGTGGATGTCTGGCGGCTATTTTGTCTGTCAGATTGTGGGCATATTCGAATACCTGATTACAGATATGGTTGGTCATGCGGGTAGCAAAGGGCAGGGTGACTTTGTATTCCTGTACCTGTTTGTCTTTGTAGTAATAGGATTTTCGTATTACATCTGTCATCTTTGCTTCTATGATTTCCAGGCCGCTGCTTTCCAGATATCTTTCGATTTCCCGGTTTGCTCCGGGGTGGAAGTTCAGGAGGTATTCCCCAACGATCAGGACTGTGGGTTTTTCAACAGACCGGTCATAGGGGATTTTTTTCATGATTTCTATGGCTTTTTCGAAGCCCTTTTTGGCTCCGGCTATCCCGCCTTTTTCCATGCCGTCTATGATTTGATCCATTCCGTGTTCAAAGGCCCGGTCTGTACTGCCTGGTTCCAGTTCGTAGGGCCTGATCTTTCGCAGGAGTTCTTCCATGGTGTCGATCATGGGCAGACCGAAGGCGATTCTGCTTCCGGATATCAGGTTCATTTTATATCCGGGATGGACATCGTGATAATCCTGATCATCGTTGGTCAGGATGGGAACCTGAGGGAAGCCGGCATCGTCGAGGGCTTTGCGGAGCAGGGCGCCGTAATGGGTCAGTCGGCAGTCTCCGATGTATTTGCCCATGGCTACCGCTGTGTGGTCCGGATCATATTTGCCGGATTTGAGGGCTTCCAGGGCTTCTCCGATGACAATCTGGGCAGGAAAACAAATGTCATTGTGTACATATTGTTTACCCAGGCGTATTGCCTCTTCCCGTCCGACCTGCATAGCTTCAGTCCGGAGCTTCTGGCTTTTCATGGCCGCAGACAAAAGTCTGGCAAAAGCGTGGGAGGTATTGGGCACCAGGACGGTTTTTACCTTGTCGGCTTTGGTAAACTTAACCGGATATGGGTCGGGCAGCCGGCTTATAGTCAAAGCTTCTTTCTTCTTTCGGGTCATCTCGATGGTGGTCACGAAAGACCGGACTCTTATACGCAGCGGCCCCTGGACATCGCTCTCGTCCAGTTTCAGGACCAGAGGTGTTTTTCCGGATATTTCCCGCATCAGGCGTATTATTTCATCAGACAGATAGGCATCATGTCCACAGCCGAAACTGACCACCTGGACATATTCCAGATGAGGGTTCCGGGCAGCGATGACTGCCGAGGAAAGCATCCTGGCATGATAGTTGTTTACCACGTCAATCCTGGTTTTCTGCAGGTCTGTATCTCCAATCCCGGGTACAGAATCTGCTGTCAGGACCGGTATACCCATATGGGTAAAGAGTTCCGGCAAATCGTGATTAACCAGGGCATCATTCTGATAGGGTCTGGAAGCCAGGACAACCGCGTAGGTATCGTTTTCCCGGGCATGCCGGATCACTTTCTCTCCGGCTTTCTGCAGCTGCCTGCGGAAACTTGCCTGGGCCCGGTCGCCTGCCTTCAGGGCTTCTATGACAGCTTCTTTCCCGATATCCCACCTTTCTTCCATGTACTGTATCATCTGGCGGCGGCGGTCTTTTTCACTGTACCAGTGAAAAAGAGGAGCTTCAAATGAAACCTGGTATTTCTTTTCCGGATTGTCGGAGTTGCCAATTACAATCGGATAACCTTTTACCACAGCACACATGGAAACGCTGGTTTTTTCTGTGTTCTCCGATGGAATTGTGGTAATGGAGGGCATAAAGATGCAGTCTGCCCCCTTCTCGGCCAGCCAGCGCAGATGTCCGTGAACCAGTTTTGCCGGAAAGCAAACGGTATCTGAGGGAATCGCGCTCAGTCCTTTTTCATATATCTTTCTGGTTGAGGAGGGAGATATGAGGACTTCAAATCCAAGGCTCCCGAAAAAAGTCGACCAGAAGGGCATATTATCCCAATAGGCCAGAACTCGGGGCAAACCAATCCGGATATCCCTTGCCGGAAGGATGGTCGGACAATCATATCTTTTAAATAAGAGCTTCTCCCGCAGGCGATAGAGGTTGGGAACTCTGGACCGGTCCTTTTCTTTTTCTTTTAACATCCTGCGAACTTCTTCATCCCTGGGATCCCCCAGAATCTCCCCTCTTTCACAACGGTTGTTGGTCACCCAGCTTTTTCCGTTGTTAAAATGAATGATGGTTCTTTTACAATGATTGGCGCAGAAAGGACAGGGGGAGTTGGCATCCTGGGAAAAGGAAAAATCATCCAGCCCATCCAGCCCGATAAAAGTATGATAGTTCTCTTCTTGTGCTGCCTGATATTCTTCTTTTGTAATCAATGCAGCTCCGATGGCTCCCATGATTCCGGGATATGGTGCCCGGGTCACCTGGCGTCCGACGTACTGCTCCATAGCACGCAGAACCGCGTCATTTTCAAAAGTTCCTCCCTGAACGACAATCCTGTCCCCCAAGGATGTGAGATTGGAGATACGGATTACTTTTGTAAATACATTTTCTATGATGGACCGGCACAGTCCTGCCATGATATCCGCGGGGGATTTTCCGTTTCTCTGTTCCGTGATAATGCTGCTGTTCATGAAAACCGTACAACGGCTGCCCAAAACAGCCGGATTTTCTGAAGAGAAAGCGGCTTCTGCAATTTCCCGGACCGGAATCTCCAGGTTCTGGGCGAAGTTTTCCAGGAAGGACCCGCATCCTGAAGAGCAGGCCTCATTTACCACTATATTGGTGATAATTCCGTGATCCAGCCATATGGCCTTCATATCCTGACCGCCTATGTCAAGGAGGAAGCTGGCATCTTTTACATACTTTTCAGCGGCTCTGGCATGGGCGACGGTTTCTACCACATGGGTTTCCGTATTCCAGGCCTTATGAAACAGGAGTTCACCGTACCCGGTAGAGCCTGCTGCCAGAATCTCCAATTCCGCACCGGCCTTTCGATATCGTTCCCGAAGGTTTATCAGAGCCTGTCTGGCCACCATCAGGGGGTTCCCCTTATTGGAAGAATAAAAAGAATCCAGGAGTTCTTCCTGTTCGTTCATCAAAACAAATTTGGTCGTCGTGCTCCCTGAATCGATGCCCAGAAAGGCCCGGATTTTTTCTCCCTTTTCCGGTTCAAAGGACCGGATTATCCTCTTCCTGTGCCGGTTTCGAAAAGCTTTCTTTTCTTCTTCTCCGTCAAAGAAGAGACGACCCGTCTGAACCGGGTCCCTGCTCTCCCCTTTTGAACCGGCCAGATGGTCCCTGATTTCCATGATAGTCCGGTAATCGGTACGGTCTGCAAACATGCCGGCAAGGGACAGGGCTGCCCCATAGGCTACAGTGATCTCCGGATGGTCCGGAATCAGAATGTCCTTCTCTGAAAGTCCAAGCCTTCCGGCAAAGACATGAATCAGTTCCGGATTAAAGGTAAGGGGGCCTCCCTCAAAAACAACCGGGCTCTCAATATCCAATCCCTGGGCAAGTCCGCCGATGGTCTGCTTTGCTATGGCATGAAAGGCGGAAAGTGCCAGATTTTCTTTGGATACTCCCTGATTGAGAAGGGGCTGGATGTCCGTCTTGGCAAAGACTCCGCAACGACCGGAAATATCATAGACACAGTTTCCCTTTTCGGCGAGTCCGTTAAAATCCCTGATGTCCACATTCAGAATAGAGGCGACCTCATCGATAAAGGCTCCGGTTCCTCCTGCGCAGCTTCCATTCATCCTCATGTCAGCTACCTGCAGGGTCTCTCCTTCTTCCTGTTTCCTGAAAAAGAGCATTTTGGCATCCTGCCCGCCCAGCTCGATGGCCGTTCCCACCCGGTCATACATACGCTCTAAAGCAAGGGAATTAGCCACAATTTCCTGTATGAAAGGATCCCCGGTCTGGTCGGCTACCGGTTTGGCACCCGAACCCGTGAAAGCCGCCCGGATCTTATGATTGGGAAAATGTTTCTGCAGCTTTTCCAGGGCTCGGATTACACTCTTTTTCTGGGCCGATCCGTGTCTTTGATAATCATAATATAGAATGGTATGGTCTTTCTCGGACACCGCCGCTATTTTTGTGGTGGTCGAACCGATATCAATTCCGATTAGCATTTTTTCTATCCCTGTACCGGTTCATGCCGGTATTTTTCTTCTTCCAAGGTTGCTATTCAGGCTCTGCCGTCCTTCAAGCCACAGGCCATCCCTGCAAGGCACCTGTGTCGTATCCATAATCATATTCAGACAGGTCGTGAATAGTACCTCTCAAGTCATTTTCAAAGGAATCATAACGCATTTTATTGCAATCCACAAGCGAAAATAATTATGAATCCATATGAATTATTAAAAAAACATTCCTTAACTATAAAAAATGTGTTATACTGGTCAGGTGCTGTTTTCTAATAAATATCCGATTCTATCGGATACCAGAATTATTTAGTTAAGGAGAAAAAAATGTCTGTATCAATAACCATTATTGCCATTACCATGGTTGCTTATTTGTTTGCCATGCTGATGGTCGGCGTCGTATTTAATCGAAAAGGCGCTACAGAAACTTCCGACGGTTTTTATATCGGCGGTCGTTCCCTGGGACCATTAGTTACTGCCATGAGTGCGGAAGCTTCCGATATGAGCAGTTACCTTCTGATGGGTCTTCCGGGTCTGGCCTACATTGCAGGTCTGGCCGAGGTTTCCTGGACTGCCATCGGACTGGCTGTGGGAACCTATCTGAATTTCCTCTTTGTTTCAAAGATTCTCCGCAGGTACTCTGCAAGGATTAATGCTTTTACGATACCGGAATATTTTTCCAATCGATACGGTGATAAGGCTCATGTCATCTCGTGTATTGCTGCCCTGATCATCCTGATTTTCTTTGTACCTTATACTGCTTCCGGTTTCAGCGCAGTCGGCAAGCTTTTTCAGTCCCTCTTTAACATGGATTATCATCTGGCCATGCTGATCGGCGCCGTCATCATCATAACTTATACGACTCTGGGCGGTTTTCTTGCTGTATCAACCACGGACCTGATTCAGAGCATCTTTATGACAGTCGCCCTGATCATCATCGTTTTCTTCGGAATCAATCTGGTCGGAGGTATGGATGTGGTCATCGACAACGCCAAACAGCTTCCCGGATATCTGAATCTGGGTCAGGGCTATGCAGCCCCCGATCCGGCAACGACAAATCTGAACGAGTTTTCCGGATGGCTTCAGGGCACGGCCGGTTCCTATGGTTTCCTGCCCGTCGTTTCCACACTGGCCTGGGGTCTTGGTTACTTCGGAATGCCCCACATTCTGCTTCGTTTCATGGGTATCCGTGATGAAAAAGAACTGACACTTTCCCGCCGTATTGCCGGTGTCTGGGTTGTCATCTCCATGAGTGTTGCCATCCTGATCGGTGTGATAGGCTTCAGTGTATCTGTGACAGGAAAGATTCCTTTCCTGACCGATTCATCTGCTTCTGAGAGAATTATCATCAATCTGGCCCTGGAAATGAGCAAGCACAGTGCACTCCTGGCTTTTGCAGGAGGAATCATCCTGGCCGGCATCCTTGCCGCAACCATGTCCACTGCCGATTCTCAGCTTCTGGCCGCAGCCTCCAGCGTATCCCAGGACCTCATGCAGGACTTCTTCCACATCGACCTGGACCAGCGCAAATCCATGATTGCTGCCAGAGCTACCGTTATCGGTATTGCCATTATTGCTATTATCCTGGCCTGGGATCCCAACAGCTCTGTATTCCGGGTTGTATCCTTTGCCTGGGCCGGCTTTGGTGCCACCTTCGGTCCCACCATGCTTCTGTCTCTTTTCTGGAGACGGTCCAACAAGCAGGGAGCCATTTGCGGTCTTCTGGCCGGCGGAATTATGATCTTCGTATGGAAGTTCATTATTGCCAATCTTGGTGGCGTCTTTGCCATCTATGAATTGCTTCCGGCATTTATCATCAGTCTGATTGTCAATGTGGTTGTCAGCCTTGCTACACCGGAACCGGATCAGGAAATCACTGCCATCTATGATGAGGTCCATGGTAAATAAAGGACATTCAGATGCCCGTGAACAACTGAATAATCAGCAAGGGGATGCCGGTCGGCATCCCCTTTTACTATCCAATCCACCTGATTAAGTGGATTTTTTATTTTCCTGCTCGCCTTGTAGGGCAGAGCCTTTATCTCCCAAACAGTACTTTAATGTAATCCTTCATGTAGGCCGGAAGATCCGGTGGTCTCCTGGCAGAGATAATATTACCGTCAATAACCGAGGGCTGGTCGACCCATGTCGCGCCGGCATTTCTCATATCATCCTTGATTCCCGGTGTGCTGGTGACTGTCTTACCCCTGAGTATGTCCGCAGAGATCAGGACCCAGCCCGCATGACAAATCTCGCCGATGGGTTTGCCGGCTTCATTAATAACTTTAACCATGTTTAAAACCTCCGGAAAACGGCGAAGCTTATCCGGAGCCCATCCGCCCGGTACCAGCAGTCCGTCATAATCTGCCGGATCAACATCAGAGAAAGCATAATCCGAAGTGTAGGGCACTCCATACTTGCCATGGTAGACATGACCGGCCTTTTCGCCAACCACGTCAACCTGGCACCCCTCTTCCCGAAGGCGGAGAACAGGGTAGGTTAATTCCAGATCTTCAAAGTCTTCACTGATCAATGCAAGTATTTTCTTTGCCATAATTACCTCCATTTTTCTCTTCCCTGCCCTTATTGATAAAAAAGCAGGAATTGTGATATATTGCTTTTAAGTCATTTTTTCTTTAATAATTTTACCATAAAGAGGAATAATAGTACAGGAGACATCATGCCGGAACCAAAAACACGTCATTTTCATAGCATCATAGAGTCCTCAAAAGCCCGTGTATCTGCTTTTATCCCAAGCTATATCAGCAACAGACTGCTGCTGGCTTTCCTGGAATTACTCCGATCCTGGCACCGAATCGCGGGCCGGAAAAACTACGGCCATGCTGCAGGCAATGCGGAGGTCATAAGAAAGAATCATGCCGTCCGAATCCGAAAAAACAATGGCTTTATCGAAGATCAGCACCGCTATGAGGATGTGTCTCTGGGTCTTACGGACATGGCTTATGCCGGATGTGAAATCATCGCCCTCTACAATGTTCTGGCAGATTGGCGGACTCACGGAAATTCAGGCAAGAGACAGGGTCCGGATACGACCATGCCCGGATGGGAAGAAAACCTCTCATCTCATCTGGCTTCCCTGATCAGGGATTTTGAGAAGGATGGCATCCTCCTGTCCGGCCGCTTTGGAACTTCCCCCCGGGCTCTCTGTGACTATATCAGGCAAATGGGCCTGGAAGCAGACTTGTTCCGCCTGGACAAAAAACAGAGCCGGGATCTTGATTTCTCTTCCTTCCCTGCTGATTCTTATCTTCTCTATTATTATAATAACGCAAATAACATCATGGATCAGATCCACACCATCTGCATTACCAGGAATCCTGAAGGGCAATATACCGGTCACAACATTCGAGGAGACCGGGCCAGAGGCCCTTACTCATCTATCCGTCAAATGCTTTCAGACGCAAATCAGGACAATGCCAAAGGCATTGCCCTGATTACAATATCTTATACAAATTCCCGGAATCATTACTAAATTCAGGTCACCAAAAGCCCCTGCGGACTATGTTGACCTGAATACACTAATCCTGATTACTTAATCTCAATCACTCTAATCCTGATCCCACCTAATAGGAAAAAACGAAATAAATCTCCGTCCTCCCTTTTGGCCCGCAGGTGGCAAAGCTGTAGCTTGAAGCTCCTGACAAGTCAAAAAGAAATTTGAGCTTGTCCTCGGAATAGTTCTTCTTGCTGTAATCCCCTACCATGACACGGACCGTTTTCGGCTGCTTCTCCAGTTCCTGTTCCATGAAAGCCGTAAATGCCTCGAAATCATCACAGTATGCATTGTTGAGCGTATAGTAGTCATAGAGTGTGGACTCTGCAGAGTGATAATAGCTTTTCTCCCACACATGGTCCAGGCTGATAGCCTGATCAGTCAGATTCAGATAAGCGAACATGGGATACTTCTGATCAGGCAGGGGATCGTCCCAGGTTACATCCACATGGTACCATTCCTTTCCGATCTGAACCATATTCCACTCATGGTCCACCCCGTTGCCGATTCCGACCACGGTACAGCATTTAACCCCGGTCAGATCACACAAGAGTTTCATGGCCCTTGCGTATCCCGAGCAGACGCCCTGTCCGTGGAGAAGAGGTCCTTCCGGTGAGGAAAGAAGATCCCGGTCTCCCTCCGTGGTATATACGGTATGCTTGATGATATAGTCATGGAAATACTTTTCTTTGCGGTATTCCGTCAGATCATCCATATCTTTTTTGTCGAGAATAGCGCTGCACTTGTCTGCCAGTTTTTTTGCATCCTTCCGATCGGAAGGAATATCCTCCTGGTAAAGAATATAGCGCTCTGCATAGTAGGCATTGGACAGAGTGCAATTCATTTTGATCTCACGATAGCTCCCATAGTCCGTTGTCGTATACTTGCTGCAGGATCCATAGAAAGCCTCCGTATAGGAGTTGATGTTGTTGATAAAATTGTCGTCCAGGTCTTTGGTCCGGAAAAGAAAAGTCTCCTGGCCATTTTGAAGCTGCGCATTGACAAAATCAACCAATTCCTTCTCTTCATTGATCATGTTTTCGTCTTCAGCGGAGGCCAGACGTTCAAAACCCGGCAGCTCCCTTATATGACCCATTCCTATATTATAGATTCGGTGGAAAAGGTCGGAATTGTGAAGAAAGAAAATGCCTCCAAAGAAAATTACAAGGAGAAGGATAGCTTCCAGCAGGGCCATCAGACAACAGCCTCTATGTTCTTTTCGATAATTCTGTCTCAATGGTCCCACACCTCCTTTTGCATAGTCATCCGAATCCTTGACAGTTCCGTTCAGATCTTCTCTCCCCTTATTCTTCCAGGATTCCACGAAAATCTGCTGCTTTCAGAACAGTCAGCTCCTGATCCGATACATCAAGGTTCCCGGCCAGGCGGTTGGCCTGATTTACCACCGCTGCTTCAAAATAATTGCGGACACTCCGCCCGTTGGCAAACCGTTCTCCATCCCGCTCTTTCATCCGTCCGAAATCTGCTTTCACCAGCTTGCGAACTGATTTTCCAAGAGTGTATCCTGACTTTTCACACATGCCGATAAAAATCTTCAGCAATTCCTCATCGCTATAATCGTCAAAGTGTATATATTTATTAAAACGCGATCGAAGCCCCGGGTTTGAATTCAGGAAATTCTCCATCTGCTCTGTGTAACCGGCCACGATCACCACCAGATTATCCCGATTATCTTCCATCTCTTTTAAGAGGGTATCAACCGCTTCCTGGCCAAAATCATTTCCCTCTTTGATTAATGTATAGGCCTCATCGATAAAGAGGATGCCTCCTTTGGCCTGGTCGATGACATCCTGGGTCTTGATTGCCGTCTGTCCAACGTAACCGGCCACCATCTCCGACCGGTCCACCTCAACCAGATGCCCTTTTGAAAGAATACCCAGCTCCCTGTAGATTCCTGCCAGCATTCGGGCTACAGTCGTCTTGCCTGTACCTGGGTTGCCGGTAAATACCAGATGCATGGAAACCGGCATCACTTTAAGGCCTCTTTCCTTGCGGATTTTGGACACCTGAAGAAGATTGATCAGGGAGGACACCTCTTTCTTAACCTCTCTAAGACCTACCAGGCTATTGAGCTCAGCCATCCTTTCTTCCAGACTTCTGGTATCCTCTTTCCCAGCAGAGTCTCCTGCATCCGAAAGCCCTGCAGAAGCTGAGGAAGAAGTCTGGCCGGAAACAGAAGAACCTGAAATCTCACTTTCCCCGAGAATTCTCCGGACATCCTGATAATCCCGTACCGTTTCCACTCGGGACCTGTCCTCATGAGACAGGTTGGAGACAAAGTAAGAATAATTCTTCTGACCCACAGCCAATCCGCTCTGTCCGGCAGCCCGGGTGTAACAGCAGGCCTCCAGGTACATTTTCCGGTTCAAACCGTAGATACATCCGATATTATTAAGAGCCGTAGACACATGGCTCCGGTCTCCTTCCTTTTGGGCCCGGTCAATATAAGCCTTATAATAATCGATTGCCTTGCTCCAGTGGCTTGTCGCCGCAAAATCCTCATAGAGACAGGGATCATAGGCCTTGCCCAAATCGAAGAGGGCCGGGAGACTTCCCAGGTCTGCTGCCTTCTGGAGGTATTCCCTGGCATCATTACGGCAGGATGTATGGTTCAGTACCGCCTCCTCCAGAAAAGCATTTCCTGCATTGAAAAGGTAAAGGCTATTGTCCGGTTCCAGGTCACAGGCCCTAACAAAACTATCCGCTGCCTTCCGGTATTCCTTGCGGTCGAAAAGCCTGAGCCCTTCTTTATTTAACTCTATCGCGTTTGTTCTCGTATCCTTATCCATAGGTCATATACCAATAATAGTTTGAAAGCTATTCCTTCAATGGAATACAAAAAATTTACTGAAAATATAATTGGCCACAGTGACAACAACCTGGACGATCAGCTTAGCAATCTTATCATTCATCCCCAGACAGGTTACTGCGACAAACATAATGGCCATATCCATAAGCAGGGTCCCCACTCTGGCCGCAAAAAAAGCCGCTGCCTCCCTGACAATCTGCCTGCTTTTAGATTCAAAAACGAAGATCCTGTTGGTCACATAGGCGAAAGCCACAGCACAGACCCAGGATAGAATATTGGCAGCCTGAAGTTCAAAAGGATTTTCCGGATTCAGGAAGGTGAGGACACTCCCGTAATAAACCAGTAAACTGACCACTGTGGTCAGAACTCCCACAATCAGATAGTTGATAATCTCCCGGTATTTCCGGTATAGGTTCATTATTTTATTCATATATATATTACTGTCTCATTTATAATAAAGTCTTATGATCCGAGTCATTCCACCCGGCAATCCAAATTGAGCAAAGACAACTGCTATTATTACAGATTGCCCGATTTTAGAAATAAATCTCAGAATCTCCCGGGGGAGAATTCTGAGATTTTTCAACAGTTACGAAAAAAAGGGTCTGGTTTCCACTTCTTTTACAGGTTTGATTTCAGTATCAAACCATCATTATCACCATATGCCTGTATGTACCTGCACTTATACTACGACAAAGAACTTGATCAGAAACAGTGCAGAAATAACATAGGTCAGGGCAGAAACATCCTTTGCGCGATGGGTGAATACACAGATGACTGTATAAGCGATCATACCAAGACCGATACCGTGTCCGATGGAGCCGGAAATCGGCATGGCAATCAGCATGAGGGCAACAGGCACCAGCTGGGTCATATCCTCAAAGTTGATCTCTCTGAGGCCGCCAAGCATGATGATACCGACATAGATCAGAGCAGAAGAAGTCGCTGCCGCCGGAATCAGTGCAGCTATCGGTGCGATAAAGGTACAGGCCAGGAAAAGGATACCGGCTGTAAGAGCTGTCAGTCCGGTTCTTCCTCCGGCTTCCACACCGGATGCAGACTCTACAAAGGTCGTAACGGTAGATGTACCGGTAAGAGCTCCGGATACAGTTCCGATAGCATCAGAGATCAGAGCCTCTTTCATATTTGGCATGTTGCCATCCTGGTCCAGCATGCCCGCACGGCTTGCTGTACCGACCAAAGTACCGATGGTATCGAACATATCGATCATACAGAAGGTGATGATCAGGGTAATGGCCGTAAAGACTCCGATTTCAAAGAAACCCTTGAAATTGAACTTGAAAAGGGTAGTATTCATCATGTCCTGTACGGGAGGTACAAAAGATTGTTTTGAAAGAACCTCAAAAGGATTAGATCCCAGGAAAAGAGCCTCCCCGATCCAATAGACAACGGAAGCCGTCAGCATACCAATCAGAACCGATGCCTTAAATCCTTTTTGTGCCAGAATGATAATGGCAAAAAGTCCGACAAACATGGTGATAACAGAAAGAACCATGCTGGCATATCCTGAACCCATCTGGCCGCTGGCAACACTGGGAGTCAGGGCTCCGAAAAAGTCTCTCATAACAAAGAAAGGACCACCATTTTCTGAATAAACACCCGCGTTGGATCCCACACCGATATTCAGAAGCATCAGACCGATGGCCGGGGCGATACCCAGCCGGATTCCCAGGGGTATGGCTTCTACAATCTTCTGGCGAATATTGAGAACCGACAGAATAATAAATACAATACCCTCAATAAGAATAATACAAAGAGCTGCCTGGAAGGAAGCAAGATAGGTCGTTCCCGTGATGGCTACGATATTGCCGACAACAACGGCAAAGAAACTGTTCAAACCCATGCCCGGTGCCATGACAAAGGGCTTGTTAGCCAGAAAAGCCATGCAGATGGTTCCGATGGCCGATGCAATACATGTCGCCATGAAAACACCATTCCACAAATCCTGCCCTTCTGCTCCAAAACCTGTCAGCAGATTGGGATTGAGGGCAATGATGTAAGCCATGGTCATGAATGTTGTCAGACCGGCGATAATCTCTGTCCGGACTGTCGTATTGTTTTCCTTCAGCTTAAATAGACTTTCCACATTTTTCTCCTCTCATGTGTGCTTCGATTACGCATCTTTGCGGAAGTCTATAGGAAGGTCATCTGTGAATTGACCTTCCTATAACATCCAAAATTGAATTATAGCATCCACACACTATAATTTCAATCATTCTTTATTTCCCGGGCCATTTATCACCACCGATTTTCAGCGAGGAAATTCTGTCATTCTCATGATTATAGTAAAAATAAGCGCTGGTTCCCGTATCGTAATCATTGTAACTAAAGGAAGTAGAATCTTCACTTTCATTTTTGTCAAACTTCACGGAGGATTGTAACAATGCTGTTTCCAGATCTCCTAACTTCATGCTGTGATAGACACCCTTTGGAAATTGCATATCCGGAATCGGACTATCCTGACCATAAGCATTGGTCTCAACTTCCGAAACGGCACAGTTTTCTCCGGACGTCTGATAATCTGCATAATTGAAAAAGTTGATATTAAGCTCTATACCGTTTTTCTCCATCTTGCCGCCAAAGGACTCTCTGCCGGCCGGGACATCCATAGTCTTTGTCAGGGTCCATCCATTTTTAACAAACTCGGAAACAGGGCAGGGCAGCTTGTAGACCACGCCATCCAATGTAAATGTGGCTGAATCAAAATCATTCCCCATGGCTGTCGGTGCCTGATACTCACTCAGATAGGCCGGCACGTCATTGGATGTAAAGGATCCCTCTTTCTTGAAATAAGAAAGGGTAATTCTCTTTTCCCCTTCTTCACCGGTTTCAGCATCATCATTAAACCAGACAAAGTCAATCTTTCCGGTATCCCGGTTATCTCCATAGTAAGAGGCTGTATAATTATCAGTTGTATCGGTATTTGTCGGGGTACCCATAATACTGGTTACCATATTCTGGTCATCACCCGGTTTAAGACCGTTGGCCAATGCGAAAGAGTAATCCTCCAGATTATTCTTGTTTACTTCAATTTCACATACTTTGCAGTCTTTTAATTGTTTGGTATCTCCGGTACCATTATAGATATCTACGCTTATATGTTTATGATCTTTTCCTTCTTTCTCGATAAAAATAAAGGTATAGGTATACCCATTCAGTTCCTGAGTCATATCTGTATCCGTCTTCCAGCCATCAAGCTCCAGCTGACTGTAATCAAAGGGCAGGGTATACTGTTTCCCTTCCAGTGTAAATGAACAGTCTACCTGAGCCTCGTTTTCTCCCATGATGGTGTTTAAACCGCCTGTGGTATCCTCTGCAAGGGAAGTCATCCCTTCCGGAACTGTGCTTTCCACACCCACATCAGCCTTCTCTGTTGCCGCTTCCTTGCCGGAGTCTGAGCTTCCACCGCAACCGGATAGAATCAATATAGCAGACATGGATAGTGCTCCAAGAGTTGATAATAATTTCATACGTTTCATATGGATCTCCTTTCCATATTCATTTGATGCCAGAACAGGATAAACTCATGTACAGTACCCTGTATGTTTTTCTGAGTTCTACCTTTAGTGTAATCTATAATAAACACAGACAAATTCAGTCTGCGAGAATGTTTTCATTATCATTATATCCCTTCAATCGGTCACCGGCAAATTATCTGTTCCTTAACCTGCTCAACCATACCCGGGAAAGCAGATTCTCACAAATGAAGAAGATTAATAAGAAGAATCCAGGCCAGTCCATAGTAGGTTACAACCGCCACCAGATCATTTACTGTAGTAATCAAGGGTCCGGAAGCCACAGCCGGGTCCACTTTGAGCTTGTGGAAAAACATGGGAATCAGAGTACCCACCAGACTGGAAATGACCATAGTCAGCATGAGGGCAATCCCCACACATCCTGAAATCAGAAATGACATATGAAGGCTGTTGTGCTTGAAGAAATAGATATAGATTCCAATAAAAACAAATGTAACACTACCCAGGAAAAGTCCATTGGAAAAGCCAACCCTCAGCTCCTTTACAGCCAGGCCGAACTTCTGACCGGCCGTCAGATTCTCATCCATCAAAACCCGGATGGTCACAGCCAGAGACTGGGTACCTACATTTCCTGCCATGTCAAGGATCAGGGACTGGAAGCAGATCACGATGGGGAGCATGGCAACTACCCCCTCAAAAATGCCCACCACGGACGATACGATCAGTCCTAAAAAGAGCAGAATGATCAGCCAGGGAAGGCGCTTTCTCATACTCTCCCTGGTGGTCTCCTTCAGATCTTCCTCTGCGGTCAGACCGGCCAGTTTGGCGTAATCATCACCCATCTCATCATCAATCATCTCCACCAGGTCCTGGTCTGTGATGGCTCCAACAATCTTATCGTCCTCAGAAAGAACCGGTATCGAGTCCTCGGCATAATCCCGAATTCGTTCCATACAGTCGCTGATGGAGTCATGATCATAGACACAAGGATAAGAAGTGGCAATAATGTCATTCAAATCGTCCCTCTCTCTGGCCCGGATCAGATCCTTCAGATCAATCGCCCCATAAAAATGGTGGTCTTTATCTTCTACATAGATTGTCTGAATATTATCATTCTCCCCCGCCTGGCGAACCAGCTCCGACATGGCCTGACGAATGGTCAGGTTATTTCGGATGAGAACATAGTTGGTGGTCATGAGACTTCCGATCTCATCCTCATCATAAGACAAAATCAGCTGAACATCCCGGCTGGACTCATCATCCATGAGACTGACCAGCTTCTCCTGAATAATCTCATCAACCTCTTCCAGAATATCGACGGCGTCATCGGAATCCATCTCAGAAATAATCTTTGCCGCAGTCTCGATCGAAATCTCCTTCAGATACTCATCCGGATCTTCCAGATAAGTAAAAATCTCGGAGGACTTCTCCGGTCCCAGGATCCGGTACATACGGCGCCGTTCCTCACTGGTAAGCTGCTCCATGGCTCCGGCGATATCATTTTCATGATAATCGTCCAGAAGATCCAACAATTCCTCTTCACTGATATCACTCCGTATGATCTTTATCAGTTCTTCCTCATAATTCGGATTCTTTCTAGCCCGGTCTTCCATGTCACACCTCCCTCTTCTATTTTTTCTGACGAATACAGTATAACAGATAATTTAAATATTGTAATAAAAAAATAAGAAATAAAGAAAAAAGCCATTCCTATCAAACAGCTTTTTTGCTGCCAATGCCCATACCATACACTATAAATGTCATATGCGATCTCAGTTTTTTTATAACCATCCCCACTCGAAAACCTTAAAAAAACCGGGCTAAAGATACTCCACAGCCTGATTAGACTATTTTATACGGTTTCCAGAACCTCCCGGATCGACCTCATGGCATCCGGGAACTTTTCCATGTCAATATTAGAATAATTCAGGAGAAACTGGTGGGTATCTTTGGGAATATCCACCATATCATAATCACTTACCGGCAGGATACGGATTCCCCGATCAAAGAGTCTTTTTTTCAGAAGGGCATCGGGCACATTTGTACTAAATTGCAGAATCATATGGAGGCCTGACTTATTCTCCAGAATCCTGCATTCGTCATCCGTAAAGACACCGTGGATAACCTCAAGAATCTTTTCCCTTTTCCGTCGGTAATAGCGCCTCATCCGGTTGATGTGCCTTTCCAGATAGCCCTGATTGATAAAGGCTGCCAGGGTATACTGTTCAAAGGTCGATACGGTACAGGAATAAAATGAAAGCTTTTCATAAAAAAGTCTGGCCAGATTCTCCGGCAGGACCATGTAGCTGATTCGGATAGTGGAGGCCAGAGATTTGGAAAAGGTATTCATATAGATTACTTTTCCTCTTCCATCAATGCTTGCAAGGGCAGGAATGGGTTTCCCGCTCAGACGGAATTCGCTGTCATAATCATCTTCAATGATGTATCGGTCCGGCCTCTCATTGGCCCAGGCCAGAAGTTCGTACCGCCTGCCTGCGGGCATGGTGATTCCTGTGGGAAAATGATGGGTGGGACTGATATGGGCTACCTTTGCCTCGGATTTTCTCAGCTGATCCATCCGGATTCCCTGCCGGTCAAGGCCTGCAAATAGGCAGGAGACACCGTTGCTCTCATAGATTTTCTTCAGCTTCAGATAGCCCGGATTCTCAATGCAGTAAACTGAATCAGTTCCCAGAAGTTTCACCAGTATACCATAGAGATATTCTGTCCCTGCACCGACAATAACCTGGGCCGGATCCACGCTCATGCCTCGAAAGGAAGCCAGATGACCCGTAATGGCCTGGCGGAGTTCCTCAACCCCGCTGCAGGGAGGTCTGGTCAGAAGTTTGTCTTCCTGAAGGGATATTGTTTCCCTCATCATTCTGGCCCACACGGAAAAGGGGAAATGCTCTCTTTCAGCCTGGTTTGAAGAAAAATCAACCGGATATTCCCGGTCCTGGTCCGGAATCAGGATATGGCACGATGCAGGCGAAGCTGCTATTTCTGATCCGGCTGTCTCAATTTCAGAAACAAAATATCCTCTCCTGGGCAGGGCATAGAGATAGCCCTCACTGACCAGCTGCTCATAGGCATGCTCCACCGTGATTGTGCTGACACTTAAGTTCTGAGCCAGTGTCCTTTTGGAAGGCATTTTCTCATTGGCTGCAAGTCGGCCGGCACGAATGTCCTCCCTGATATTCTGATAAATCTGTTTGTAGAGTAATTCCTTACTGCCATTCAGATCGTAGGTAAGCATAGGGG
>CADBME010000053.1 GCA_902795715.1 uncultured Lachnospiraceae bacterium
GGGCTGTATTTGTCCATTTTTATGCAAGCCGTGACCTGGGAGACCTTTTTCAGGGAACCGTCAATTTCAGCCGGGATTATATCAGGGCCTGCATGGAGCTGGGTTACCGGGATCTGGAAAAAAGGGAAGAGGATCTTGCAGTTCTGGGGGAAGAAGTCGGTCCCCTCGATGAAATACATCTTATTGACGGGCAGCGTTGCCGAAGTTTTAAACAGGTCCTGGATATCCTGAAGTGAATAATATGGGCAGGAGAAATTGAGCCTGGGAAATCAGAAGAATCTTGCCTGCAGTCTTTCTTTGTGATATATTCTTTCAAAGATGTTGCTTTACAATAATAATTGTATATTACGAATAAAGAGGAGATAAAATATGTGTGGAATCGTTGGATACCTGGGAGAAGAGCAGGCAGCGCCGATCCTTCTTGAAGGATTATCAAGACTTGAATACCGTGGCTACGACTCGGCAGGCATCGCCGTCCGGGATGAGAGCAAGAAAGCGGAAGTGGTGAAGGCAAAGGGAAGGCTTCAGATGCTTTCGGAAAAAACCGATGACGGCTGGGCTGTTCACGGCACCTGCGGAATCGGCCATACAAGATGGGCTACCCACGGGGAACCGTCAGAAAACAATGCCCATCCTCATGTTTCCAATGACGGGAGCGTCATCCTGGTTCATAACGGAATCATCGAAAACTATCAGGACCTTAAAGAGCGCCTGATCCACAAGGGATATACTTTCTATTCCGATACCGACACCGAAGTAGCAGCCAACCTTGTGGACTATCAGTTTAAGAAATGCGAAGGGGATCCACTGGAAGCCTTATCCCAGTCCATGATGAGGATCCGCGGCTCCTATGCCCTGGTCATCATGTTTGAGGAGTTCCCGGATGAAATCTATGCAGCCCGCAAAGACAGTCCCATGATCGTAGGAAGGGCGGATAATGCATTTTATATTGCATCCGATGTCCCTGCCATCATGAAATATACAAGAAAAGTATATTACATGGGCAACCTGGAAATGGTTCATCTGACCCGCGATGACATCACATTTTATAATATAGAAAAAGAGGAGATCGAGAAAGAGATATCCGAGATCAAATGGGATGACAAAGCAGCGGAAAAAGGCGGCTATGAGCACTTCATGATGAAGGAGATTCATGAGCAGCCGACGGTAGTGCGCGACACCATGAATTCTGTGATCCGGGACGGAAAGGTCGACTTTTCGGAAATCGGATTGACCGATGAAGTCATATCCGGGATCAAAAGGATGTATTTCGTAGCCTGCGGCAGCGCCTACCATGTAGGAATATCACTGAAATATGTATTCGAAGACCTGGTCAGGATACCGGTAGATGTCGACCTGGCCTCGGAATTCCGTTACCGCAATCCTATCCTCACGGATGATACCCTGGTCGTCATCATCAGCCAGTCCGGTGAGACCGCAGACAGCCTGGCCGCACTCAGGGAAGCCAAGGAAAGAGGCATCCGGACCCTGGGTATTGTCAATGTGATCGGATCCTCCATAGCAAGAGAAGCCGACAATGTCTTATACACACTGGCCGGCCCGGAAATTGCCGTGGCAACAACCAAGGCCTACAGCTGCCAGCTGATCGCCGGCTACCTGCTCGCCTTACAATTTGCTCTGGTCAATGGAACCATCGATGAAGAACGATATCAGTCCATGATCGAAGAGATGAAGACACTGCCCGACAAGATCCAGAAGGTTCTCGACGACAAGGAAAGAATCCAGTGGTTTGCCTCCAAATACGCCAATGCAAAAGACGTATTCTTTATCGGCCGTGGCCTGGACTATGCCATCTGTCTGGAAGGCAGCCTCAAGATGAAAGAGATTAGCTATATCCACTCCGAAGCCTATGCAGCCGGAGAACTCAAACACGGCACCATCAGTCTGATCGAAGACGGCATCCTCGTCGTCGGCCTCCTAACCCAGAAAGACCTCTACGAGAAGACTGTCAGCAACATGATCGAAGTAAAAAGCCGGGGCGCCTACCTGATGGGCGAGACTGTTTACGGAAACTATAATGTAGAAGACGCTGTGGACTTTGCAGTATATGTACCACAGACCGATCCGCATTTTATCAACACACTCGCCATCATACCCCTTCAGCTCCTGGGATACTACGTAAGTGTATCCAAGGGACTGGATGTAGACAAACCCAGAAATCTGGCTAAAAGCGTAACAGTAGAATAAAAGAATGGGACAAAGGGGACGTTTCATATTGTCCCACATTGTAGCAATCTTAACAATGTGGGACAATATGAAACGTCCCCTTTGTCCCACTTCTAGAACCGTTCCTCGTATTCTTTTTCTTTAAAACCTACCAGGATGAAATCATCACCTACAACGATGGGCCTTTTGACTAACATTCCGTCGCTGGCCAGCAGGTCATACTGGTCTTTGTCGCTCATGCCGGGCAGCTTGTCCTTGATCTTATTGTTGCGGTAAATCTGTCCGCTGGTGTTGAAAAAGCGCTTGAGTGGCAGGCCGCTTTTTTTGTGCCATTCTTCCACTTCCCGGGCGGAGGGATTGTCTTCGGCTATATGCCGGATATTGAGCTCGACTCCTCGTTCTTCAAGCCATTTTTGGGCTTTCTTACAGGTGGTGCACCGGGGATAACAGATAAAATCTACTTTCATAAGTATTCTCCTTTCCTGTCTTATCTTTATGCGGAGTCCGCTTGCGGGCTCCCTTTTTTCTATGCTTATATCATAAATCATTCTTTGCCTTCTGGTCAAATTATTGGGGTATTTTTTTGTCCTTTCAGGTCAAAACAGTGTGGAAGTTTCGGTATATTTTCACTGTTTTTGTAAGCCTTTTTTGGGAATTTCTATGTAATATAGATAAAATAATATTGACATTAAAGTCGCCGCGTGATAACATTTTTTTACAGTTATATTTCGGGAAATATAAGGCTTTCTTAAGCAGTTTCCCAGTACAAATGGAGGTGTACACATATGAGAAGTTCTATGAAGAAGTTGTTGGCATTCCTGCTCGCAGCTGTTATGGTTTTTGCTCTGGCTGCTTGTGGCGGCAGCGGTTCTGCCGGCGGCAATGATGCGGGAGCAGAAGACGCAACAGCACAGGGCGCAGCGAGTGGAGCAGCAGTGCTTAAGATTGGCGGCACCGGTCCGCTGACCGGCGGAGCATCCATTTATGGTATTTCCGTTAAACAGGGTGCTGAGATTGCGGTAGAAGAAATCAATGCGGCCAATCCGGATCTTCAGATCGAGTTCAAGATGGAAGATGATGAGGCAGATGGCGAGAAGAGTGTTAATGCCTACAATAAACTCAAGGATTGGGGCGTACAGATGATCATGGGTTCTGTAACATCCGGTTCCTGTATTACTGTTGCAGGCGAGACCAATACAGACCGTGTATTTCTTATGACTCCTTCTGCATCTTCCGCAGATGTTACGACCGGAAGAGATAATGCTTTCCAGATCTGCTTTACAGATCCTAACCAGGGTGTAAAGGCTGCTGAGAACATTGCCAAGGATTTTGCAGATAAGAAAGTTGCATGTATCTACAACAACTCTGATCCCTATTCCACAGGTATTTTCAATGCTTTCAAGAAAGAACTGGAAGCAAAGGGAATGAAGCTGGTTGCAGCTGAGACCTATCCGGATGATACCAATGCTGATTTCAGTGCTCAGCTTGGCAACTGTAAGAAGGCCGGAGCAGATCTTGTTTTCCTGCCGATTTACTATACACCGGCTTCTGTTATTCTTGATCAGGCTAAGAAGATGAATTATGAGACGGAATTCTTCGGTGTTGATGGTATGGACGGCATTCTGGATATGGAAGGCTTTGATACCAAGCTTGCTGAGGGTGTTTATCTTCAGACTCCGATCAATCCCTGGTCCGAGGATGAGAATATCGCACAGTTCGTCAAGAAATATCAGGATAAGTACGGCGAGCTTCCGACACAGTTTGCTGCAGATGGATATGATGGAATCTATGTTCTTTACAATGCTTTCAAGGAAGCAGGTCTTACAGCAGACAAGAGCAATGAGGAAATCTGTGATGCTATGATCAGCACTATTACCGGAGGTTTCTCGTATGATGGTGTTACCGGTGCCGGTATGACCTGGAACGCAAATGGTGAAGTCAGCAAGACTCCTGCCGTATGTGTAATCAAAGATGGTAAGTATGAGGATATCGAGTAACTTGTGAATCTTTCGGAATTGAAAGTATTATGATTGATTAGGCGCTGCGTTTCTGGGAGTTGCTGTGGCCGCTTGTCTGACATGGAATTCTTTGCTCAATGTCGGAAAGCTTTTGCAGCAATTCCCTGGCGGCGCCTTATTGTAGATTTATACAATTATTATTTGGGAAAACAGGGGAAGACCTTATGGTATTTTTATCAAACCTCATTAATGGACTGAGCCTGGGCAGTGTTTATGCCATCATTGCCCTGGGCTATACGATGGTCTACGGAATATCGAAAATGCTTAACTTTGCTCATGGTGATGTAATCATGGTAGGTGCATATATATCTTTTTGTGCCACTTCATACCTCCATACTTCACCCTGGGTGGCTCTGCTGATCGCAATTGTGGTATGTACCTGCCTGGGAATTACGATTGAAAGACTGGCTTACAAACCGCTTCGCGGAACCAGTTCCCTGGCCGTTCTCATCACGGCAATCGGCGTGTCTTATTTCCTTCAGAATATGGCGCTTTTAATTTGGGGAAGCGCTCCCAAGGTATTCCCGTCCATCGTGAGTGGTTCCAATGGACTTACATTTTTTGACGGACAGCTTATCATCACTTCGGAAGCCATTCTGACCATGGCAGCCTGTATCGTGATCATGATCTGTATGACACTTTTTACAACAAAAACAAAGATGGGGAAAGCCATGCGTGCAGTATCGGAAGATAACGGCGCAGCCCAGCTTATGGGTATCAACGTAAACTCTACCATTTCGATGACTTTTGCCATCGGCTCAGGACTGGCGGCTATAGCAGGTGTCCTGCTCTGTTCCTCCTATCCGGCTTTGATGCCGACTACCGGAGCCATGCCCGGAATCAAGGCCTTCACAGCTGCCGTTTTCGGCGGAATCGGATCCATTCCCGGCGCCATGCTGGGCGGTATCCTTCTCGGCGTGATCGAGATTTTCGGAAGAGCCTATATTTCTTCTGAATTGTCGGATGCCATTGTCTTCGGCGTTCTGATTATCGTATTGCTTGTGAAACCTACAGGACTTCTTGGCAAGTCACGGGCAGAGAAAGTATAGGGGGTATGACGATGAAAATAAGGAACAAAAAGCTTTCGCCATACACAAAAAACTCTCTGATCTCCTATGCTTTGGTTACAGCCGGCTTTATCTTAATATCTGTAATGAATATGACAGGATCCCTGTCCAGCTCCCTGCAGGGGCAGCTGGTTCCGATCTGTGCCTATATTATTATGGCGGTTTCCCTGAACCTTGTTGTCGGTA
The DNA here is from genome assembly GCA_902795715.1 of uncultured Lachnospiraceae bacterium. The sequence continues at coordinate 5,459 of CADBME010000053.1, forward strand.
TATCAGGGGAATTGTCCCTGGGCCATGCCGGGTTTATGTCGGTTGGGGCATTTTCCGGTATCGTCGTTTCGGGTATGCTGGAGTCTTCCGGTATACCGGATCCGGTACGTCTGGCCTGTGCTGTTTTGACCGGAGCTTTATTTGCAGGGATTGCCGGATTCCTGATCGGAATTCCTGTTCTCAGACTGCGTGGTGATTATCTGGCTATTGTTACTCTGGCATTTGGTGAAATAATCAAAAATATTATGAATATTCTTTATGCGGGCAAGGATGCAAAAGGTCTTCATATTGCAACCAACCCTGATCTTAATCTGGGAGACGATGCCAGAATGCTTTTAAACGGACCCATGGGTGCGACGGCCGTTCAGAGAATATCTACTTTTACATCCGGTTTCGTGCTGGTTCTGATCACCCTTTTTGTTGTTCAGAATATTATGAACTCCAGACAGGGCCGGGCTATCATGGCCTGCCGTGATAACCGTATTGCCGCAGAGTCGATTGGTCTTAATGTGATGAAATACAAACTCATGGCCTTCACGGTTTCTTCTGCTCTGGCCGGCATGGGCGGTGCTCTTTTCGGTCTGAATTATTCGACTCTTCTGCCCATCAAGTTTAACTTTAATACATCGGTACTGATTCTGGTCTTCGTGGTACTGGGTGGAATCGGAAATATCTGGGGATCGATTATCGCTGCGACCATCCTGACTATTCTTCCGGAAGCCCTCAGGGAGTTCGCCGACTATCGAATGCTGACCTACGCTATCGTTCTGATTCTTGTTATGATCTGTACCTATAACCTGAAGATCCGCTACTATCTGGGCCTCCTGTTCAGTAAAATCAGACCCAAAGCGAAAACAGAGCCTGAGTAAGAAGGGAGGATAGAGTGATGAGTGCAAATATGGGAAACGGAGATCTCATTCAGGACACTGTCCAGGATGTAATCTATGATACCTATGAGAATTATGACGAATCAAAACCGACCATTGAGTACACAGTCCTTCCCGAAAAAGATCGGGGAAAGCCTCCCATACTGGATATTCAGGGCCTGGGCATCGATTTTGGCGGTCTGACGGCCGTGGATGAATTTACCTTATCCATCGGTCAGACGGAGATTGCCGGGATTATCGGTCCTAACGGAGCCGGGAAAACCACTATTTTTAATCTGCTGACCAAGGTCTATAAGCCGACAAGAGGCACTTTCCTTTTTGACGGTAAAGACACTTCAGGTATGTCGACAACCCAGATCAGCCGTATGGGTATCGCCAGAACCTTTCAGAATATCCGGCTTTTCCATGGACTTACCGTGGAGGAGAATGTAAAAACGGCTATGCATGACGATCTGAATTACGGTCTGGCCAGTGCCCTTTTCCGTGGCAGAAAGTTCAGAAGGCAGGAGAAGGCTGCCCATGAGCGGGCCCTTGAACTCTTATCTATCTTCGACATGGAGAATCTGGCAGATTATCCGGCAGGATCTCTGCCTTACGGAGCACAGCGGCGTCTGGAGATCCTCCGTGCCCTGGCCACATCTCCCAAGGTTCTTCTTCTGGACGAGCCTGCGGCAGGTATGAATCCCAGTGAAACGGCGGACCTTATGAATAATATCCGCAAGATTCGGGACACCTTCGGAATCGCCATTGTACTGATCGAACATGACATGAATCTGGTTATGAATGTTTGCGAAGGTCTGGCTGTTCTTAACTTCGGAAGAATCATCGCCAAAGGAAAACCGGAAGAGATTCAGGCTAACCCGGCGGTTATTGAGGCCTATCTCGGAAAACAGAAGGGGAAAGAGAATGGATAAACTGTTAAGTGTAAATGATATCAATGTATTTTACGGGGCAATCCATGCCATTAAGGGTATCTCTTTTGAGGTAAATGAGGGAGAGATCGTCACATTGATTGGTGCCAACGGTGCAGGAAAATCCACCTCCCTGAACACGGTTTCCGGATTGCTGCGGCCGAAAACGGGTAATATTGAATTCCAGGGAAAAGACATTACCAGAGTTCCGGCTCATAAGCTTGTCAAAATGGGCCTTTCACAGGTTCCGGAAGGCCGCCGGGTCTTCCTGCAGATGACCGTGCAGGAAAATCTGGAAATGGGAGCCTTCACTGCTCCGGCCGGTTCCGTCAGCGCCAGTCTGGATAAGGTCTATGAACTCTTCCCCAGACTCAAGGAACGTAATCGTCAGGTTGCCGGAACTCTGTCAGGAGGAGAACAGCAGATGCTGGCCATGGGCCGGGCACTGATGAGCTCCCCGAAACTGATGATGCTGGATGAGCCTTCCATGGGACTGGCTCCCATCCTGGTTGAACAGATCTTCGAGATCATCGAGAATCTGCACAAGGCCGGAACCACCATTTTGCTGGTCGAGCAGAATGCACAGATGGCTCTTTCTATTGCCAACAGAGCTTATGTCCTTGAAACAGGGAAGATCAGTCTTTCAGGAGATGCAAAAGATCTTCTCCACGATGACAGTGTGCGCAAGGCATACCTGGGCGAATAAGGATCCGGGAGGTGTTGGATTATGAAGAAAAAAATCATAACGATCACAAGAAGTTACGGTTCAGGAGGAAGACAGGTCGCAATGGCTATCGCAAAACGACTGGGAATCCACTACTATGACCGTGAACTGATGAATATGGCATCCATGAAGCATGGAGTCAACGTATCTTTGCTTAAAAATGTCGATGAAAAGGCAGATAAAAAGCGCTTTGGACGTTATTCGGAGTCGGAAGTGGCTTCTCCTTCTTCCAGAAGCTATCTTTCCAATGATAATCTTTTCAATATGACCAGGGACATAATCTGCGAGATCGCCGAAAAGGATGAGAGTGCAGTCATTCTGGGCCGGTGTGCCCATCATATCCTAAGAGACCACGAAGATGTGGTCCGCGTCATCATCTATGCTGATCATGAGACCATGGTGAAAAATGCTGTTTACTATGAGAAGATCAGTGAGGAGGAGGCAGAGAGAAGGATAGCTAAGATTAATAAGGAAAGAGGAGCTTACAACAGGTATTATACCGGAAATGACTGGTTTGATGTCAGCCAGTATGATATCTGTCTGAACACCAGTAAACTGACCATAGACCAGTGTACGGAAGTGATTGAGGACTATATTAAGATTCTGGATCAGGAGTCCTGAAAATCCCATGACAAAAGACATGAAAAGGAGACAGCCGATGAATCATTGGCTGTCTCCTGATTTTGTATTCTTTAATTGTTATCTGAGTTGCGTTCCTGAATAATCTATAAGCAGATCTTCGATTAGAACTTAGGTGTTTTTCCGTTGCCTACATGATAGCACATGGTATAGTCAGCACCGTCTACACCCTTTCTCCATGCGGACTGGGTGGAAGCAGAAACTTTTTTGCCATACTCATACTCTTCCGGTTTCTTGTAGGAAGCCATGGTGGAAGCGGAAACCTTGCCGTACTTGTCCGGCTCACTCTTGTATCCGGGCTGAGTGGAAGCAGAGATTGTCTTGGGAGCCGGATGCGGCTTGTTGCCAAACTCCAGAGTTTTCATAACTTCCTGTGTCACCAGAGCAACAATCTGGTCTTTGGTCCAAACCTTCTTGGCAAAAGAGGAAACTCCGCCGGGTGTATTGGTAGCGTCCCAGGAACCCTGAGTGGAAGAGGAAGCTTTTGCGTTCTCCTTGCCGCCCCATGTCTTCTGGGTAGAAGCAGATGATGCGCTTGCCTTTACTGCTTTCGGACGGGCAACATTGGAAAAATTCGCATCCTTAAGGATATCCTTAACCATTTTTTCTAATTGAGACTGATTCATGATAACTCCTTTCCAATACAATTAATGAACTTTGAATCATCGCGCAAAGCACCTTCTCCTGCAGTTCTTTCATGGGAGGAGTGTTGATCTGCATTATATTGTGGTTCAACAGCTCTGCCGATACATTATAGCATTATTATCTGTCTGTATTATAACACGAAACAAAGGCAATGGGTATGGAAAATCATAAAAAAAAGTATGGAATATCTATAATTTTTTGGCCATGATATTTTGTTAAAATGATTCTTGCGGCAAATGGTGAATTATAGTATACTTTTATTTTGTGATAGAAAAATTATCCTTGAATAAATCTATAAAGGAGTAGATAGTATGAAATTAACGGAGATCCGTGATATTTTCAGGGACCGGGAGAATTATTATGATAAGACAGTAACGATTGGCGGCTGGGTCCGCAACAACCGTGCTTCCAAGAATTTCGGATTCCTGGTTGTCAATGACGGCACATTTTTCGAGCCCATCCAGGTAGTTTATGCCAGCCAGCTGGACACTTTTGCCACAATCAGTAAGTGCAATGTAGGCGCGGCGGTCATTGTTACCGGCACTCTTATTGCTACACCCGATGCCAAGCAGCCTTTTGAGATTCAGGCCGATGAGATTGCCATCGAGGGGGATTCTGCCCCGGATTATCCTCTGCAGAAGAAGCGTCATAGCTTTGAGTATCTGAGGACTATTTCCCATCTGCGTCCCCGGACCAATACTTTTCAGGCTGTCTTCCGCGTTCGCTCCATGATTGCCTATGCCATCCACCGTTTCTTCCAGGAGAGAGGATTTGTTTATGTCCACACTCCCCTGATTACCGGCAGTGATGCTGAGGGAGCCGGGGAAATGTTCCAGGTTACCACCCTGGACCTTACCAATGTACCTATGACTGAAGATGGCAAGGTGGACTTCAGCAAGGACTTTTTCAATAAACCGACCAACCTGACCGTCAGCGGCCAGCTCAACGGTGAGACCTATGCCATGGCCTTTAAGAATATCTATACTTTCGGTCCTACCTTCCGGGCTGAGAATTCCAATACCACCCGTCATGCAGCCGAGTTCTGGATGATCGAGCCGGAGATGGCCTTTGCCGATCTTACCGATAACATGATGGTAGCTGAAAGTATGCTTAAGTATATCATTAATTATGTGCTTGAAAATGCTCCCGAGGAAATGAACTTCTTCAACCGCTTTGTGGATAAGGGACTGATTGACCGGCTTAAACATGTGGCAGAGTCGGATTTTGCCCATGTGACCTACACGGATGCCATAAAGATCCTGGAAAAGCACAATGATGAATTTGAATATAAGGTGTCCTGGGGTGTTGATCTGCAGACAGAGCACGAGCGCTATCTGACAGAAAAAGAATTCAAGCGTCCTGTCTTCGTGACAGATTATCCCAAAGAAATCAAGGCATTTTATATGAAGCTGAATGAGGATAATAAGACAGTAGCTGCCATGGACTGTCTGGTTCCGGGCATCGGTGAAATCATTGGCGGAAGCCAGAGGGAAGATGATTACGATAAGCTTGTAGCCCGCATGGAAGAGCTTGAGCTGGACCGCAGGGATTATGAGTTCTATCTGGACCTTCGCAAGTATGGATCGGCAAGGCACTCGGGATTTGGTCTGGGCTTTGAGCGGTGCGTAATGTATCTTACAGGCATGAGCAACATCAGAGATGTCCTTCCCTTCCCCAGAACCGTGAACAATTGCGAACTGTAGATCGCTGATTCTGACCGGGCCAATGACAGTAAAAGCTGCCACCCGGGTCCCTCGGAAGGATCAGGATCTTTCCGGATGATTCCCTGACAGGATTCCGGTTGAAGACAGAGAAGGGCAAAAAGATTTGCGATTAAAACCATAAGCATAAGAAAGACAGGAAAGGAAAAACCATGAGCCAGATTACCATTCCGGACGGCTATAAGCCGTTTCTAAATCTTAAGGAAACTCAGATTGCAATCAAGCGGGTAAAAGACTTTTTTCAGAGAGAGCTGGCGGCTGAACTGAATTTGAAGAGAGTATCGGCTCCTTTGTTTGTCGCCCCGGATTCCGGCCTGAACGACAATCTAAATGGTGTGGAACGACCGGTCAGCTTTGGTGTGAAAGAACAGGATGACAGCCCCTTTGAGATTGTTCATTCCCTGGCCAAATGGAAACGTCTGGCCCTGAAAAGATATGGTTTTAGAGTCGGAGAGGGTCTCTATACCGACATGAGCGCCATCCGGAGGGATGAAGATACGGATAATATCCATTCCATCTATGTGGACCAGTGGGACTGGGAGAAAATTATTTCCAGAGAAGAAAGAAATGAAGAAACCCTCAGAGATACGGTAAAAGCTGTTTACGAAGCTCTCCGTATCACGGAAAAATATATTGCCAACCGATATGATTATGTAGAGTGTTTTCTTCCCGAAGAGATTACTTTTATCACAACGGAAGAACTGATCCGGCTGTACCCGGATATGACCCCCAAGGAGAGGGAATATGAGATCGTCAGGAAGCATGGAGCCGTTTTCCTCATGCAGATCGGCGATATCCTTTCCGACGGTCAGAAGCATGACGGCCGGGCCCCGGACTACGATGACTGGTCTCTTAACGGAGATATCCTTGTCTATTACCCTGTTCTTGACATAGCCCTTGAGCTTTCTTCCATGGGAATCCGTGTGGATGAAAAAAGTCTGGCTGAACAGCTTAAGAAAGCCGGTTGTGAAGAGAGAGCCAAGCTTCCTTTCCAGAAAGCACTTTTGGAAGGAAAACTGCCCCTGACCATCGGAGGCGGAATCGGTCAATCCAGAATATGCATGTTTTTCCTCCGCAAGGCCCACATAGGAGAGATTCAGGTGTCCGTATGGCCGGATGAGATCTATGATATTGCCGCGGAACACGGGATTACCATTCTTTAATAATAAGGGTCAGAATAATTTATTAATAATAATAGTTTTTATCAGGATGAAGACACTTGTGACATGAGACGTTCACTTCTGTTTTCATCCTGATTTTGTTTTTATTGACGCTTTAAATACTTCTATGTATAATCATTTTATCGAAATCAATTTTGCACAATTGATTTAATTTTCTTTTCTACCTCCCTTGAAGACTGGAAGGCAGGTGCTGTCATGAATTCGGACCTGGAACTTTGCATCCCCCTGTATATTATGGCCAAGGCATTTCGCAATGAACATGCCAGAAGATTGAAAAAACTGGGTCTGACCTTTACTCAGTTTATTGTCATGATCGTCCTGTGGGAAGAAGAGCCCCTTCTTGTCAAGGAAATCGGAAGCAGGCTGGAGCTGGATTCGGGGACCCTGACCCCGGTTTTGAAAAAGCTGGAAGAAAAAGGATATGTGATTCGCAGGCAGTCGGAGGAAGATGCCAGAGACCTGGTGGTCACTCTGACTGAGGAAGGCTGCAGGTTGAGAGAAACGGTAGAAAAAGTCAACAGGGAAATGGAGGAGAAAAAGTTCAGAGATCCGAAAAAGATGGAGAAGATTCGGAATCTGCTTTCGGAACTGCTTGACTGTATAAAGGAGATTACAGATGAGAATGAAGAATAGAAAATCTTCAAAGCGGATAAGATTCCTGGCCTGGCTTTCCTGCATAGTCCTCTGTTCAGGCCTTGTTTGCGGCTGTCAAAAGAAAAAGGAAGAGAAATCCAGCCACACCGTCCGGATTGAGAGTCGGGCTGTTGAGAGAGGAATGTTGGAGATCAGTACCGACTATATCGGCACCCTGTCACCCAATATTTCCATCGGGGTGGTTCCTTTTGTGTCGGCCAATGTGAAGAAGGTCTATGTCAAAGTCGGTGACCGGGTTAAGGCCGGTCAGGCCTTATGCCAGCTGGATGACAAATCAGCGGATCTTTCGGTTCAGACGGCCGAAGATGCGGTCAACAGTGCCAAAGCCGGCAAGGATGCAGCAGAACTCCAGACCCGGTCCGGTAAGATTCAGGCGGATTCCAGTGTGAAAACTTTGAAAAAGACCCTGAAGAGCTACAAAGACGCTTTAAAGACGGCCCAAAATCAGAAAAAGAAGCTTCAGAATTCCAGAAAAAGTCTCAAGCAGGCACAGAGTGTGGCACAAAGTGCCTATGTCAATGCTAAAAAGAGATATAAGACAGCCGAGAATCTGCTGATTCAGTTTGAGTCATTTTTGAACGATAATCCTGACTGCAAGACAACGCCCGGGCTGATGACAGCTGCCTCCTCCGTCTCTCCGGATCCCTCGGATTATATCACCGATCCTGCAGGCGGTTCCGGGAATGGATCTTCTGCCCCTGCCGGGTCGGATCCCGGTGCCGGATCTGGAGCGGTTTCGGATGGAAATACTGGCTCTGGGGGCGATGGTGGTGTCGGCAGTAGCCAGGGAAACAGCGGTACAGATGGCAGCGATAGCGGAGGAAGCGGCACAGGAGAGAGCAGTCCGGATGCCGGTGATTCCGTCGGCAGTGGCTCAGACAGCAGTGATTCCGCCGGTAATGATTCCCAACAGGGGAATTCCGGTTCCGCACCCACAGCTGCCCCTTCCGATGATCCTGCAAAGCGCCAGCAGGCCGGGATTCTCCTTAACGCTCTCAACCAGGCAGGTCTGACGGTAGAGTATCTGAGTGCTACCGGTCTGAATTCTCTGCGAGAGGATATGAACGACAGCGAGACAGCTTACACGACTACGGTCTCCAGTGCCGGCCAGCTTGATGCTGGCATTGCCAGCCTGAACACCAGCATTTCCCAGCTGAAAGCCCAGATTTCCGCTACGGAAGACAGTCTGGCCCAGGCCAGGAAGATGGCAGATCTGGCCGGGGCAGGCAGCGAGGTTTACGATGCCCAGATCAAGGCGGCCCAGACCGGCGTGGAAGCGGCAAAGTATCAGAAAGATATGTACAGGCTGACATCACCGATCGATGGTGTGGTCGAAGATGTTACCGTAAAAAAAGACAATCTGGCAGCCCAGGGCATGGCAGCCTTTACTATTGTGGAAAAGGAGTCCATGGTCGCTACATTCTATGTGACAGATGAGGTCAGTCATTTCTTAAAGATAGGCGATCCGGTGGATGTAGTCACGGAAGACCAGAAGGAAGACAAGAAGCAGGCAGGTATGGCAGCCGGTCACATTACCATGATCGGCACGGCAGCTGATCCCCAGAAAGGCCTGTTTAAGGTGGAAGCCGAGATCCTTTCCGTGGGAAGGATCCACCTGTCCGGAGGAACCAGTGTGAGACTTTCCCTGGTCAGCAATGCGGTAGATAATCAGCTGCTTATTCCATATGACTCGGTTTATTATGACAGCGGACAGGCTTACGTCTATCGTATTATCGATGACAAGGCCGTCCGGACCGATATTTCAACAGGCCTTTTTAACCAGGATGAGATTGTGGTGACAGAAGGCCTTCGCGAAGGTGACAGCATTGTTACGACCTGGGCATCCGGTCTCAAGGATGGAGCCAGGGTAGAAATAGCAAAATGATCTTTTAGGGATCCACTGCTGGAGGACAAGAAATGAGTTTGACAAAACTGGTGCTGCGGCGGCCGGTCACCACAGCCCTTTTGGTACTGGGTATTGCCGTGTTCGGCTTGATTGCCATACTAAGTTTTGACATGGAGTTGATGCCGGATATCCAGATGCCTATGATGCTGGTCACTACAGTTTATCCGGGAGCCAATCCGGACAGTATCGAAAAGCTGGTCACCAAAAAGATTGAGGACTCCGGAAGTGCATTGTCCGGCGTAGAGCAGGTATTATCCTACTCCTACAGCAATTATTCCATGGTTGCCCTGACTTACGGTTATGATATGGATATGAACGATGCCTACACGGACCTGTCAGCCGCCCTGGATGCCCTGGACCTGCCGGATGAATGCCAGGATCCTCTGATCATACAGATGGACGTCAATGCCATTGACACCATGACCATCTCGGTGACCAATGACGGATCTTCGGATATGATGGCCTACATAGAGGATACCATGGTTCCCAGTCTGGAAGCTGTTCCCGATGTAGCCAGGGTTGAGGTGGATGGTGGACGGGAGAACTATGTCCGGGTCCAGCTTAACGAGCAGAAGATGAACCAGTACGGACTGAATATATCCTCCATCAGTCAGACCATAGGCATGACCCAGTATAATGTACCGGCAGGTAATATCAGTGCCGGAAGTCAGGATATCTCTGTGAATACCAGCGCAGAGTACCTGTCCCTTGACGACATAAGAAACACCAC
>CADBME010000054.1 GCA_902795715.1 uncultured Lachnospiraceae bacterium
AAAGTGGGACAATATGAAACGTCCCCACTGTCCCACATAAGAAAAGCAGCAGCTCTGACCGGGCTGCTGCTTTTCTTTATTCAATCTTTATTCAATCATTTCTTTTATTTAATCTTTACTCTCCTGCTCTTGGCCGGTGAGTATCCTCCGTAAGATCTGTTCTGGTAAGAACGGACGGTTACGGTATATTTCTTCAGGCCTTTAGGCGGTCTCTTGGTAAAGTAATTGGGATAGGGTGTGAATGTCTTGGTGTATTTTTTCTTATTGCCCTTGAGATAATAACCGTTTACATAAATACCCTTGGTCCCGGGCTTTTTCTTGAGTTTTACAGTAATCTTGATCTTACAGGTGTAGAACTTTTCCGTATAGAGATAGACGCCTGTATAGTATCCGTAATGGGGTATCTTATGACGTTTTACCTTGACGGCTTTTACTTTGATGGATTTAATCTTGGGGGCCTTAGCTTTCCCGGTTTTTATGACACCGCAGTTTAAGACCGGTCCTCCGAAGAAATAGGCTTTGTCATCGCCTACATAAAGATTGTCAGTCACTTTAACTCTATCATAAGTCACATAGGTGCCGTAGCGTATCCGGATGGCATAATTGGTGTTGGCTCTCAAGCCGCTTATCTTGTAAGCCTGCTGTATTGCCAGCTGAATCAGGTTTGCCTGCATATAACCGGTACGCTTCCAGGTTTTGGACCCTGCAGCCCTGTACTCCATGTAAAGTTTTCCGTCCCGGTTGGCAAAGGCCATATTGTAGGGATAATAGGTGAAACTGTTGGTATACACTTCAAATGCACCCCTATAGGTAGGCCGGCTGCTTATATCATTATAAGAAACATATGTTTTATATAACAAATCAATGATGGTGTTATTACTATAAACCTGTATAAAAATGGTATGATAACCCGTCTCACATATACTCAAAGGAATCGTCCGATTAACGGAAGTCGCTTTTTTAAAATCGTACAGTTCGTGGTCAGCATCATCAGCAAACACTTTTCCGAAGGAGTAGTAATAAGGGCTTTTTGTATAAGCTGGAGCGATGGTACCTACTATAGAAATGGATGAGCCGTTCCCGGTCAGAGAAACATTGCAGGATCCATTAACTATTCCGCCTGCTTTGGCTTTTAAAGAGGAGCCGCTGCTTTTGGGTATCATATTGTTTTTGACATCCGGTTCCTGAGGAGCAGGTGTCACCACCTCATCCTCCTGGCTTCCGCTGTAATCCCCATTGTCAGTCCCTTCTGTCTCATTAGTAATATCCTTTACATCATCCGCAGAATCTGTGTCATCGGCTGCCTGGTCATCTGTCACTACCGTCTCATCGTTTATTAGCTGATTATCCGAACCGCCGGCATTTATTTCCTGGGATCCTGCTTCCGGTGCCTCCTGATCAAGGGTGACATCGTCACTATTTTCCCCAGTATTGCCTTCTTCCTGATCCGGGTCATCCTGGCCCGGTATGATCTCATTCTCTTCCTGGCCTGGCAGATTCTCAGCCGCGTTTACAGACTGGCTGGAAGGAAGAGCAAAGAAAAAAATGAGAGTGACTGCCAAAAGCAGACTGGTCAATCTGTAAAGAAATGAATAATTTGACTTTTTATTCATAAGAACCCCCCTTTTTAATTATGTCCGTGCAGTTATCCATTTCGTTGATAGAATACATCTCTCAATAATGATATTCTATATTATACTACGTCATAGAAAAAAAACAAATGATTATTCTGTCATTTTTCAGTATAAACAGGTCATTATTCATACAATTTATATTGTTTACATATTAATTACACATTTCACGTCTTGATTAATAAAGTCCCTCCCATTTAACATACAAATGAGAGGGATCTTAATACACTTTCTCGTCCCGGAGAATGAGAATATTATCAATTATCTGATCTTATTATTTCTTCTCGAGCACTTTAATACAATCATTGATTACATGTTCTACATCCGTTCCTGCCAGGAGTCCCAGGGCGTTGATCTTGGGAATATCAAAATCTCCATATACCTCTGTGACACAGGCAATCAGGTCATAATCATCTTCCTTGAGCTCTGACCGGACTTCATCCGGTGTTGTAAGTCTTGTTGTCGCTTCCCAGCCTTTTTCAGCCAGTCCGTTGGTCAGTCTCGCAGCAACCATGTTCGATGTAACCAGGCCAACACTGCATACACATAAAATCTTACAAGTCTTCATCTTATACTTTCCCCCCAATTCATTATAAAACAGCTTTCTTTATCTATTGTGAATCAATGTCATTATGTCCTTGAATAATGAGATTCATGTTCCATTATGTTCCTCTACTGTCATGTAAAGGTCAAAAACTATCACGGATCAGCACTGGTCGTCCGGGTCCAGAGAAAAGGATGGCATCAGCTGCAGCTTATGGAGATTAAGCCTGTGCATACGGTCAATCTTTTCCCTGGTAACCTGGTCCTGACACTCTCCGCTAAGGATATAGTGGTCAAGTGTCTCATAAGTGAAGCCGATTTTATCCTCGTCAGTCATCCCGCTCAATCCATCGGAAGGAGCCTTTCTGGTCAGTCTCTCCGGAAGGCCCAGGATTTCTCCGATCTGTATAACCTCATGGACAAGCAGCTGAGACAGGGGACTGAAGTCCCCTGCGGCATCTCCGAATTTGGTGGAATAGCCGATATAGTCTTCCGACCGGTTGCAGGTATTGGCCACTCTTCCTCCGCAAGGCAGAGCCTGGGCAATGGCATAGAGGGTGGCCATCCTCATCCTGGCCGGCAGATTGATCATTGAGTCCCTGGACAGGCTGTCCGCTCCGGCATCGGACTCGGGCAGGGCTTTGTTGATTGCCGAGCTGAGTCCGTCAACTCCGTCCTTAATATTCACAGTCACTGACCGGATGCCCAGCAGGGAAACAATCTCCTCCGAATCATGGATGTCGGCCTGAAGGCCATTAGGCATCATGACCCCTACCACCCGGTCGGGACCCAGGGCTTCAGCCAGAAGGGCTGCCGTAACGCTGGAATCTTTTCCTCCGGAAATACCCACGACCACGTCACATCCCGGTCCGTTCTCTTCAAAATAATCTCTGATCCACTTAACGATTTTATCTTTTGTCTCTTCCGGGTTCTTCAGCATGATTTTCTCCTTTTTTTATCAGATATGAATCTGCTTTTGCAAGGTTTCAAGCTTTTTCCGCTTTATTCTTTGATGGTAATGGAATTGATCACAGGCTGCTCATCGGCAGGAATAGTCCCGTTATCATCAATGGGAAGGGCATCTTTACAGATCTGGTCAACAATCTCCATACCCTTTGTGACCTTGCCAAAAGCTGCATACTGCCCATCCAGAAATGTGGAGTCGGACTGGACGATAAAAAACTGGCTGCTGGCACTGTCAGGATCCTGGGATCTGGCCATGGAAACCGTCCCTCTGACATGGGAAAGGGGATTTTGCACTCCATTTTGAGAGAACTCGCCCTTGATGGTCTCGGGCGCGCCTCCGCTACCGTTACCCTGGGGATCTCCTCCCTGAATCATGAATCCGTCCATGATACGGTGGAAGGTCAGTCCGTCATAGAAACCCTCTCTGACCAGCTTGACAAAATTCTCAACGGTGACAGGTGCAGCGTCCGGGTCAAGCTCCATGGTAATCTTTCCGTAATCCCTGATATCGATTACGGCCGTGACCTTTTGCCGGTTTTCTTTGTCGGCATCCGCAGCTTCCGAAGTATCTTCCCCGCTTGCGGATCCGGTCAGGTCTTCTGCCGATCCCGCCTCTTCTTTTCCCTCGGCCCGGACCGCAGTTTCTCCGGCTTCCTTTCCCTGTCCGTCAGAGACTTCCGAATTGCTGCATCCGAAGGAGAAAACAAGAACAAAGACAAGCAATGACACTAGAATCCATATTTTTTTCTTCATAAATCCGCACTCCCAATAATTATCATCAAATGGTTACAAAGTGTCCCCCGGTTTTCCGAACAGCCGGTCCAGATCCTGTATGGTATCCTCCAAAGCTTTTTCCACATCAGTCTCAGGCAGGTCCAGGTTCTCCGTTTTTACCAGGAAAGTCTCCGGGATCCCAAACTGTTTCTGTGCAAGATCCCGGATATAGTCGTAACTGAAATCTCCAAAAAAGGGACCGCCGGAAGTGGATACATAAATCAGCTTTTTTGCCTTGCACATGCCCTGAGGGATTCCCATGTCATTATAGCGGAATGTAATCCCCGGAACACAGATGTTTTCTATATAAACCTTGAGCATGGCCGGAAAAGAAAAATCCCAAAAAGGTGCGGACATGACAATCAAATCAGCTGAAGCAAACTGTTTTGCATAGAAAAAGATAGGATCTGTCATTCTTCCTTCTTCAATGCACTGATTTCGAAAATCAACCGCTTCCTCATCCAAAGGATTCATCTGCTCGCTGTCAATCCGCAGTTCCACCACATCCTCTTTCAGATGCTGTAGAACAGCCCTGGCCAGGCGGGCTGTCCGGGAGTCCTTCCTGACACAGCTATTTACATATAGTACCATAGGGTAATCCTCCTGATCCTTTTTGAATCATCCCTTTATTATCCGTCTTTTTTGACCGGTCTATCCGGCTTAACCAGGAAGCCTTCTGACGATTCCACGAGACTTGCGCGACACACTTGTCCGCTTTCCCCTGCACACAGCCACTTCTATGAAAGAGCATTTTTATAATTCTCTTCCACTGCTTTCCAGTCTACAATATCAAAAAAGGCCTTCACATAAGCCGGTCTCAGATTTCTGTACTTAAGATAGTAAGCATGCTCCCAGACATCTATGGTAAAAATAGGTGTGTTTCCGGTTCCCAGACTGATGGGATTATCCTGGTTAGGTGTATTGGAAAGAACCAGACCCCCTTCCGGAGTAACGGACAGCCATGCCCATCCGGATCCGAACTGGCCCAGAGCCAGGGCAGTGATCTTTTCTTTGAACTCTTCAAAACTGCCGAAAGCTTCCTTTATCTTTTCTGCCAGTTCCCCTTCCGGCTGTCCGCCGCCATTGGGAGAAATGGTGGAAAAATACAGATTGTGATTATAAAAACCGCCTCCGTTGTTGCGGATAGCTGTTCTCAGGCCCGGATCACTGATCTGGTCAAGATTCTTTAGGAGATCGGTAATCTCCATATCAGCCACGCCGGCCTGCTCAGCAAGTGTATTCAGAGTTGCTGTATATGTCGCATGGTGTTTGCCATGATGGGTCTCCATTGTTAACGGGTCAAGGACGGGTTCAAATGCATCTTTTGCGTAAGTTAAGGGATATTGTGTAAACATTCTTTTTACCTCCTGTTGATTTCTGTGTCAATGGATTCCTGATTGTGGTATTATTGTATCACAGAAATGAAAAATAGTCTGGAATAATCCTGATATTTCTAAAAAACTTATGCTCTGTTTTTTACCTGTCGAAAATGGGGAGCAATGCGAAAGGAGGTAGAGCATGACCTGGTCTGTAACCACCCTGATTGAAAACCACCCGGACCCGGAAGAAAAACTGATCTGTGAGCATGGTCTGTCCATGTTGATTGAAACCGACGGATACCGGCTTCTCATGGATACCGGAGACAGCGGCGCATTTTTTGATAATGCCGGGACCATGGATGTGTCCCTGGATCATCTGAACGGACTTCTCCTCTCCCATGCCCACTACGACCACGCAGGCGGTCTCCTGCGTTTCATCCGGGAAAAAGGTAAGCCTGAAATTCTCTATGTGGGAAGTCATTTTTTCAAAAAAAGCTATCACGTAAGGAAAAAAGGAGGACTGAAATACATCGGCATTCGTTTCGACCGACGCATGCTTGAGGATCTGGGTGTCAAAATCTGCGAAATTGACAGCGATTCCATGCAAATCTATCCCGGTCTGACCCTTCACCGCAATTTTGCCGGAATCTATGACTGGGAACCCATGGATGATACTTTCGTCTGTCAGTACGATACTCCTTCCTGTTTTGGAGGCCGCTGCATGGATTCCATGCTCTATACACCGGACACTTTCCGGGAAGAGACCGCGGTCACCCTGGATACCGACCATGGTCTTGTCCTGATTGTCGGCTGTTCCCATCCCGGTATCATGAATATAATTACCACAATCGAAAAAAGAACCGGAAAAAAAATATGTGGAGTGATCGGGGGAACTCATCTGATGGATGCAGGACCCGACCGACTGCAAAAAACCATAGAAGCCTTCCGGGACCATGACTTCAGGCTCATCGCCGTCTCCCACTGCACCGGTCAGGAGCAGGTGGAAGCACTTAAGGAGGCCTTTAAAGATCGTTTTATATTGAATTGTACAGGAAACGTGATTGAGCTGGCATGAACGGAATAGTTGTTTTTTGTGCAAAACTAATTTCCATGGGTCTATAAGAATTGATGATTTGAACAAGAGATTTATTGTAGATGCCCCTGTAATTTGCTATAATGAGATCAAGGTTAAGAAAATGATCATCGAATAAATAAAGCTATTACCAGCAGGGAGTTTATTATGAATGAGATAACAAAATGGTTTGAGCACCCCCTCTATCTGTGGATGGACAGAAAGTCTTTCACATCCAAAAGAGAAGTGCTTTTACATCAGTGTGAAGAAACGAGAATCCGCCGTCTTCTGGAGTCTTTCCCTGCCATCCGGCTGGAAAGCGTCACCCTCTATTCGGCCGGTTCCTATTCTGAACCGGAGAAAACCGTTCTCGATAATATACCGGATTTCTATGAGATACGTATGAAGCAGAAAACAGGAAAAAGGCACACGGGATCCTTCCGTCTTTATCTGCCTGTCCATTGGAACCATCGTTTCATGGGTATCGCCGGAGCCGGAACCAACAATGAAGTGGACTGGTTCACATCGGTAACCTACAATGTCATCTCCTGGCCTATGGCCATTATGAACGGCTATGCCTGCGCCGTTGCAGATAATGACACAGGGATACGGCTGGATTGCAGCTGGGGATTTGATGATCAGGGTAATCTGGAGTGGGATCATATTGATTCATGGGCATTTACCGTAATGCATGAGATTACCCTGTGCGGAAAGATGCTGACAGAGGCCCTCTACGGGGACAGGATCCTGGCCAGCTACATGCACGGTACTTCCGGCGGCGGCAGACAGGCAGTCACCGAGGCCGCTCTCTTCCCGGGAGATTATGACGGTCTTTGGGCTGACGGGCCGGCTGTCAACAACCTGGATCTGCAGTTTGCCAGCCTCTGGGCTGCCGTTGTGGAATCCAACGAGGGACATATCGTAGCCCTTTCCAAATATAAGACTGCCTATGAAATAATCATGGCCGATCCGGTTCGGCGGCTGATTCCCTTTGACAGCCGGGATGTGGAATGGATGGACTTCATCAACCGACTTTCCGGTACATCAACGCCCGACGGCCCCATCAGCCGGAGGGATCTGGAGGTCATGGTAAAAACCTGGGACGGACCTTTTACCGAAAAAGGAAAGCGGATGGCCTACGGCTTTGGTCCTGCCATCCGGCAATGGCCCCTGGAAACCGGCCATCAGCTCTACGGTTACTTTAAACGGAGGCCGGACGGAAGGCTTGTCCTCATGCCCATCGGCGAACAAACCCTGAGATGGATTACAGGGGATCCGGATTTTGATATCTACCGGTGCAGCTATGATGAATATGAAAGAATCTACACAGACCTTCGAAAGAAGCTTCTGCGATATGATTTTAATGAGTGCGATTTTACCTCCTATGCCCGGGCCGGAGGCAAGCTGATCATCACCCATGGAACCGGGGACTGTGTGGCTCCCTACCAGGCAGTAATCGACTACTACGGCAGGGCCATGGAACACTTCCCATCGGAGAGAATCATGAATGAATCGGTTAGGCTGTTCATGCCTCCCTTTGCCGGTCATTCCATACTGGACTGGAGCGGTCCGGCTGTCTCCTGCTCTGATGGAATGAAGGCCCTTACCGACTGGGCCGAAAAGGGACTGGCCCCTGACACACTCCCAACCGTCCGCTATGACTTTGAAAATGACCGTCCCCATGAAAGCGGAAGTGTCCCGTCCTTCCGCCAGTGGACCTACAGGAAACAGGTTCAGGAAGCACGAAATCTCTGTAAAAAAGGGGCATTCTGATTTACAAAATCATTTCCATGCAGGTTTTCTGAACCGAAAGCCCGCATGAATCATAGAAGGCACGGGCACTGTCGTTGTTTTCCCAGACATTGAGTGTGACATTATAGCAGCCGGATTTCCTGGCATAGTCAAGGATGTAATCATAGAGATCTTTTCCTATATGCTGTCCCCGGCAAAGCTTATCCACACAGATATCGTCAATATACAAAGTTACTATATCAGGCCAGTTATTGTCCTCGGCATGGGATTGAAATTCACAGAATCCATAGCCGAGGACTCTTTCTTTTTCATCCACTGCCACAAATACCGGTTTTGTCTCATCAGCCAAAATGATTTCCAGGTCTTCCTTCCTGTACTTGGTCTTATCCGCCAAAAAGATATCCGGCCTGATCTCATGGTGTACATTGTTGACCTGGACCAGGAGTTCAAGGATCCGGTTGATATCCTTCTGGGCAGCTTTTCGAATCTTTCTTCCTCTCTCCATTTTCTCTCCTCTTCTATTGTTTTCTTTATCTTTTATCAGTCAGCTCCCGA
This sequence comes from uncultured Lachnospiraceae bacterium, assembly GCA_902795715.1. The sequence continues at coordinate 8,613 of CADBME010000054.1, forward strand.
TTATTTCCCTTTCTGCCTTGCTCAAGCTCCATATCCCTGAATCAGGCTATCCGGATGCAGATGACATAGGGGGAATCTTGTCCTTCTGACTATATCCTGATTAACAGGTAATGTCAAAAGAGATGTAATCTGACCTTATATTTTTATTCAAAACTGGATATTTATATATATCCAGTTTATAGTATAATCCACTCCTATAGCAAAAGAAAAAGAAATCAGAAAGGATGAACTTATGAAACGGATTCTGACCATTCAGGATGTTTCCTGTCTTGGAAAATGCAGTATCACTATCGCTCTTCCTCTTATTTCCGCCATGGGCGTGGAAACGGTCATCCTGCCTACCGCTCTTCTCTCCACCCATACCATGTTCAACGGTTTTACGGTAAAGGATCTGGAAGATCAGCTGATACCTATCACAGACCACTGGAAAAAAGAGAAAGTCACCTTTGATGCCATCTATACCGGCTATCTGGGAACCGAAGAAGAAATTGATACCGTTAAAAAAATAATAGAGGACTTCCGTACGGACCAGACTCTTGTTTTCGTGGACCCGGCCATGGGTGATAACGGAAAGCTCTATCCGGCATTTGACAGTCATTATGCCTTGAAAAATGCAGATTTATGTGCTGTAGCCGATATCATCGTCCCCAACATCACAGAAGCTGCTTTCATGACCGGTGCAGAGTATAAAGAAGTATACGACAAGTCCTATATCCAGGACCTTCTTCAAAAGCTGGCAGGTCTTGGAGCCAAAACAGTGGCCCTGACGGGAGTATCCCTGAGCGAGGGAAAAACCGGCGTCATGGGATATGATACCCTGACTAAGGAGTACTTCTCCTATCAGAACGACCGGATCCCCACCTCCTATCACGGAACCGGAGATGTCTTCTCGAGCACCACCGTCGGTGCCATGATGAATGGAATCAGCTGGCAGGATTCCCTGAAAATCGCTGCGGATTACACAGCCCATACTATCGACGTGACCTTGAACAATCCCAGGAAGCCCTGGTATGGAGTAGACTTTGAAGCAACCATTCCTGATCTT
>CADBME010000055.1 GCA_902795715.1 uncultured Lachnospiraceae bacterium
GAGATGCTGAATCTCCATGAAGCGGCAGGGCTTCCCATCACTGATTGGATCAAAGGCCTTCATCTGCAGATGTCCCTAAGCGGTGACTATGTGAGACAATTTAAAAAAGACTGGGCTGAAAATCCTATGGAATTCGAAGGGATTCCTTTCTATGAGCTCTTCCGCCTGGCCTATGAACATGCCAATCGGATTGATCTCCACCAGCCCTTTATCGGTATGGGAGTCCGTGACCTGATTGAGCGGATCGATCCCCTCTATGTCACGGAAGAGTTTTCCCAGAAGAGCAGAGAGGAGTATGAACAGTTTATTATGGCCCAGGGAGGACTCCTGGGCTATCTGAAATAAATAACCAGGCCTTCCTCATGATCGCCCTGCCCGGACGGGCAAGCCCTGCATCCATGCAGACGAAACCAGTCCGGCAGGGTGGTTTTTATAAAGGCAAATAAAAAGTGCAATGAATGTCGGATTAGTGGTAAAATACAAATATAGGTGAATAAGAATGATTTAACATAAATCCGATTGCCATGGGACATATCTATGTGGTACAATCTTTGAAATCATTTCAAAGAGAGGCCTTGCCATGACTGAAATAGAAAAGACAGATGATGGAAAACTGTATAACAGTTTTCTTGCCGGAGACATAAGTGCATATGATCAGCTGATGATCCGCTATGGGGACAGCCTGACCCTCTATCTCTATGGATATCTGCATGACTGGCAGGATGCGGAAGACCTGATGATCGAAGCTTTTGCCAGGATCATGGCTAAAAAGCCAAAAATCAGAGACGGGAGTTTCAAGGCTTATCTCTTTAAGACCTGACGGAATCTGGCTGCCAGATTTCATTTGAAAAGGTCACGCTTTTTAGAACAGCCCATTGATGATTACGAGTGGGCGGTTGTCGGCAAGGATCTGGTGGAATCGGTTATTACGGATGAAGAGAGGCGCAGGATTCTTTATCTTTGCCTCGACCGGATCAATCCCTCAATGAAAGAAGCTTTATGGCTGGTATATATTGAAGGTATGTCCTACGCTGAGGCATCCCATATAATGAAAGTAAATATGAAAAAAATCGATCATCTGCTTGAAAGGGGAAAAAAGCAGATGCGCAAAGAGTTGGAGAAAGAGGGTATTATGGATGCGTACAAATGAGGAAAGAATTCGTGCCATGCATCTGCGTGCAGCTGAATTGGAAAATAAAGAAAGAATTCGCAACAGAATGTCCCTGCAGGCGGTTTCCATCGCCTGCTCCCTGGCTGTGGTTATTGCCCTGGCTTTCTTTATGTCGGGCATCATGACTCCTGCCGCTTCCGGTATCGCATCACAGAATATGAATGCCAGTTTATTTTCAGATAACGGAGTACTCTCTTATATCGTAATTGGGATCGTTGCCTTCCTTCTGGGAGTATCAGTCACTGTTTTCAGTTATCATCTTAAGAATAAGGAGAGGGATGCCGCCGGGGAGGATTCGGATGACGGAGATTATTAACAACCTGGTACAGATGGGGATTCTGATCGTCTGTATGGTCATAGTCATATTCAGGTCGGTTTCCGGCAAGAGCAGAACATGGCTTGTTTATGCCCTTTTTCTTACTTCTTATTTTCTGGGGGATCTCTGGTGGTTCCTTGAACTTGTATTATATAAAGGAAACCTCGGTTATTCTCTGGTGCCCTATATCAACTGGAAGGCATCCATTCTCTTCCTGATTCTTCTCCTGCAGTTAAACCGTCCCGGGGCGGATTACGGCCGGTCAGGCGGGAGAATTCTCTGGGGCATTCCCCTTTTCTGCTCCGTTTTATGTATTTTTTATATGCAGTACGGGGCTTATTTTGACAATATAACTACAGCAATTCTGATGAGCATTCTGATGTGGATGGCTGCCCGGGGATTGCTTAATAATTCTAAAGAGGACAAAGAGAAAAGAAGAGTCAATCTACTCTATCAGGTGACTCTGATTTTTTGCGGATTGGAGTATGTTATGTGGACGATTACCTGTCTGGATTATGGCAATCCTCTCCGCTATCTCTACCCGATCTGCGATCTGGCTATTAGTATAAGTTTTATTCTTTTTCTTCCGGCCATCCGAAGGGTGGTGGACTGATGTATTATATAGAAAATGTTTACATCTGCCTGATAGCACCATTATTGATTTCCATCTTCTGGCTGCAAAGAGGCAGGAAAAGAATGATGATATTTTTGCTGACCGGAATGACTGTCTGTCTTCTTTCTTCTTATATCAGCACATTTATTGCAGCCCTGCAGAATGCCGATTTGGTTTCCGCCTCTATAAATATCGCACCGATCGTCGAAGAGATAATGAAATTTCTTCCGGTTCTTTTTTATCTGATAGTTTTTGAGCCGGGAAGAGAAAAACCAGCCGGCGCCCTGCTCATGATTTCTATCGGTTTTGCCACTTTTGAAAATGTTTGCTATCTGGTCCGCAACGGGGCAGAAAAGATCTTACTCCTCCTGATCCGGGGTTTCGGAACCGGAACCATGCATCTGGTTTGTGGCATGATCATGTCCATAGGTCTCCTTTTTCTGGTGGACCAGTATTGGATACGGCTAATCGGGATGGTGGGTCTTCTGGCTCTGGTCATCACCTATCACAGCATTTACAATATGCTGGTTTCCCGGACCGGCCCTGTTGCCATCGTGGGCTACCTGATCCCTATTCTGACTTTTGTGATTGTGCTGACTTTCGAAAATAAAATTCTCCGATGAGTTTAGCCTGCGGATTATCGACATGCAGATAAGAGACCTATTTTCCCCTTGTAAATCTCCCCTTCCTACATTAATAAAATATTTAAAAATAAATCTCCTCAAAAGTGGGGAGATTTTTCTTTTTATGTATCTATATTAATGTAAGGGATAATCATTTCACCTGAGAACTGATGAGGGAGAGAAGTTCGAATGAGAAGCACAGAAGAAAAGATTGCAAGGATGCATGAGAGGGCTGCGGAGCTTGCACATCAGGAGGGAAGAAGCAGACTGATTGTGTCTGGGTTGCTTTCCGCATTCCTGATGGTTTGTCTCCTTTTCATGGTGCTTCAGATGCAGCACACGCGTCACATGATGATCAGTGGTCAAACCACAGGGTCCTCCCTGCTGTCAGAAAGCGCCGGCGGCTATGTTCTGGTTTCAGTCGTTGCCTTCTTTGCCGGAGTTGTTGTGACAGCCGGTATCTATTATTTCAGAAAGAGAGAGAAAGGAGAAGAAGATGGGTAAAAAAGTATTATCAATTCTGTTATGTCTGATGATGGCTGTGGCACTTATGCCGGTAAATGCTCTTGCCATCGACACGAAAACAACGTCCAAGGAAACGGCAAAGGATGCGGATGGGAGAGAGTATTATACCAAGATTGTACTCAATCCATATACATTTTATGATGTTGCCGGCGGTTCGAAAAAAAGTCTGGATGATAAGACATTGACCAACCTGGTAAAGAACGATCTGATTACTCCCTGGTCCTATGTTGCCATGGGATGCTTTAAAGATGCGGGGGATTGTGCCACCATCGATAACTACCGGTTTGATGAAGCATTTTTCAACGATAAACCATCAGATGACTGCTTTGGCAATGTCAGAAAGGTGCTGACGGGGGAGAATGCAGACAAAGGAAAGGTTTCCCGGGATAATCTTTGGGGAACCGGTGTCAAAGTAAGCGACAGCCTTAGCGAAGTTCGACAGGAAATGGCAGACCAGATTGTCAAACAGATCGACCATGCCGGGTGTATCGCTTCCGATGTGCTTGCCCAGGGGCCTGAGATTACAGATTCTTCTGATACAGATTATAAGAAAAAATGTGTATTGCCGGAGATGAAAAACAGTACAGACAAACAGAAGGTGATTTATTCCATAGCGACATCCATCAATGAAAAATCCTGGAACCGCTATAAATATAATTCCTTCGGAATTGCTTTCTATGATTTCCATCCCCGGCCCATTCAGGCTGAAGATCTGGTTTATAAAGGAGCAGCGGATGGATATGACAGCATTGAGGAGGCAAAAAAGAAGGGAGTACCCGGTGTGGTATTTGACACCACAACGGATTCAAAACATGGTCTGGCTGCCAAAAATGAATCAAGCCTTCCGGTAAGTCAGTCTCTCAAATACTCAAACGGACATGTTGTTACCGTAACGAACAGTGTAACAAATACTTCCCAGTATACTATAGGAACAGCCATCAATTACAACACCCAGTGGGGGGAGCAGGCTAAAGTATGTGCTGCAATCTCATCAAGTGTATCGGAAACCCTGGGATTACAGTTTACTTTCAATCAAATGTATGGTAAATCAACAACCGACACCAAAAGTGAGTCTCATCCCGAGAATACAGAAGTGAACCAGTCTGTCACCATGGAGCCCCAGACAGCCGTTATGCTGACAACATCCAGGTCAAACACGACCATGTCAGAAGATTATGATACGCCGGTAATGCTCAGCTATAAGGTTGCCCTTTTTACCATTACCGGAGATGTCTATGCAGATAACGGTGTTACAGGAGGCGGTTCCTACAGTACGGCTGGATACAAACATGGATTCTACTATAATGTCATTGGCGGATCCGATGATGAAACAGGAATATCTGCCAATGAAAACCTTCATTTCCGTGTTGTCGACAATCAGGAGACCAAAAGAAATGATGCCAAGTCAGGAGCCGTGGTACACAGATACTATAAGAATAACGGTGGAAGTGATTATAATACCTTTAATGTGGGAACAAACTGGCACAGTGGGCTTTTTGTCGATAAGAATGAAAAGGTGGCTGACAACTTGAAAAAGATGACAGAAAAGATTCCCATGCTGTCCTGTGGATGCAACTATTCAATCAGCTGTGATTCTATTCAAAATATCATAGGAGAGCTTGTTCCTCTCTATCTTCCCAGGAAGATTACACTGACAAAGGGGGATGGAGATTATCAATTGGGCATAGGGGACCGGCTGAACCTCAGCAAGCAGCTGGCTGTCGCCTGTCTCAACAAAAATGAGATTCCTTACTTTGGTTTCAGCCCCACCGATGGAAAATGGGTAAGCTGCGATGAAAAGGGAAATCCGACTGTCAATGAAGCCTTCAGCCTAGGAAACAACGGCGCCGGTGATCAGGTTGTGACAGCTTCCAAAGCCGGAACCGGCTATGTCACCTGGAAATTGAAGGATAATATTACCTACCAATCCGAGGATGAGAGCGGTAGTGTGACCGCAAAGAGTAACCTTCCGGCTCCGATCATCGAAATCCGTGTCAATGGCACTGCTTTCCAGGGCAAGATTGAAGTCAGCGGAGAATTTGACGGCTGCGTCGGTGATTCCAATATCAATTTGAATGATAGCCTGAAAACGGTATGTTACGATAAGACCGGCAAACAGACCAAAGCCCATATTCTTTGGGAGCAGAGAGAGTTGGATGGGATCAGTGTGGATGAAGATGGCGGAATCGTTATGAACAAGGCCGGGAATTACAATGTCAGAGCCCTGGTCAAAAATACGGCTGCCGGCGCGGAAGATATCTATTCTGACTGGTATCCCATCACTGTAAAAGAAGAAAGAAAACTGACCAAAGTAGAATTTGACAAGTCTATGGCTGCCGGTGGAACCGCAGTGATCGAAGAACCGGCCAATACTACGCAAACTTACAATCTGAAATCCTTCCTCAAGGCTTACGATCAGTATGGCGATCCCTGGAAAGGAAATCTTGATGATGTATCCTTCGTCCTTTATCACAATGAGGAAGAGAATGCCCATGTCATCGGGAGCATCCTCCGCATAACAGGAGAATGTGATTTTGAGGTACACCCCATAATCCAGGGTCAGTCGGCATTTAATGCCAATGAATCGGAACCTCTGCGATTTGTGGTAGTGGACAATCTTAAATGTGGAAACAAAAAGATCAGCCTGAAGGCAGGGGAAAGCCAGATAATCAAGGTTACAGATTATGAGAACAGGCCCCTCAATGGTCATCTGACTTTCATCTCCGGCAATCCCGAAGTTGCGACAGTTTCGGAAGACGGGACAGTAACAGCAGTCGGGGAAGGCTATGCGGATATCTGGGTCAGGGATGGTGTCGGAGGTCTCGAAAAATGTGAAGTCTTTGTAACCGCCGGAACTGACAATCCGGACAAGCCGGATTCTGTAGAGCCTAAAGCCAATCCTGTGAAGGTCAGAGGGAAAAATGTAAAAATCAAATATGCCAAACTCAGCAAAAAGACGCAAATCATCAAGCCAGGCAAAGCCATTATCATCAAGGATGCCCAGGGAAGGATGAAATACAGATTATCTGCTGTTAAGAAGAGGAAGAAGAGCTTTAAAAAGTACTTTAAGATCAATCCGAATAATGGAAAAATAGCCGTAAAGAAAGGCTTGAAGAAGGGTGTTTACAAAGTGAAGGTCAAGGTCAGAGCAGCCGGGAACAAGGCCTATAAGCCATCCACGGTTAAGACTGTGATATTCAAGATTAAAGTGAAATGAGCGCCCTGAAAGAGTGCGAAGGTTTACTACTATAACTATTATGGCATCACCGACAATGGCAGAAGTCTTTACAAACTAAACAAGGAATCAGAATGGGGCCGCCGCACTATGTGGCGGTCTCATTTTTTTGTGCAAAATAAAAGCATCCTTATGGCAAATCGCTGATATTTATTTGTTTATAATAGGACAAAATATATCTGTTTACTTCAAATAACATGCATGTAATAATGTACATTAATACCAATAAAAATTAAGTTTGATGATGAGAAATGGGGAGATGTCGTGAAGAAATATATTGCCGGCAGGATACTATTTGTCATACCGATCATGTTTGTTTTGTCCTTATTTACTTTCGGATTGACATACCTTTCTCCCTCAGATCCGGTGACCTTATACTACCAGAGTATGGGAACAAAACCGGACAAAAAGATGGTGGAGAAGAAAAAAGAAGAGATGGGACTGAATGATCCTTTTATCGTCCAGTATGGACGTTGGCTTTCCAGGGTTTTCAAGGGGGACCTGGGAGAGTCTTACAAGTACAGGACTTCTGTCTGGACAGAGATGGGGAAGCGGTTGCCCAACACATTGATCCTGACCGGAGCCACGGTCCTTCTTACAATTCTCTTCGCAGTGCCTCTGGGTATTCTTTGCGCTGCATACCAGAACAGTTTTCTGGATTATCTTTTGCGATTCATCTCTTTCCTGGGTGTTTCCATGCCGAGTTTTTGGGTGGGCACTCTTCTTATGTACACTTTCGGTGTTCGACTCCATATGCTGCCTATTATGGGAAGCGGAGATTTAAAACACCTGATTCTTCCTTCCGTTACCCTGGCCTTTTGGATGACATCCCTTTATATCAGAAGATTAAGGGGAAGTGCTCTTGAGGAAATGAATAAAGACTATATGATCGGCGGAATGGCCAAAGGTTTTTCCAGATCAAGTATCATTATGAAACAGGTGCTGCCCAACTCCCTCTTGTCGGTTATCACCATGTTCGGTATGTCGATCGGCAGCCTGCTTGGCGGAGCGACCATTGTCGAGACCATTTTTGAATGGCAGGGGGTAGGTAAGATGGCGGTGGATGCTATCTCTCTTAAAGATTATCCTATTATACAGGGCTATGTTCTGTGGATGGCCATGATTTATGTAAGTGTAAACCTGATTGTCGATCTCATGTATCAGGTCCTGGATCCCAGGATCAGGCTGGGAGGTGAGAAGGCATGAAGGTTTATGTAAGTAAAGCATTAAAGAACCGGGAATTTATGAGCATGCTGTGTTTGGCTCTTCTTCTTATTCTGATTCCTGTCTTTGCCCCGCAGATTGCCCCTCATGATCCCATCGCCAACGACTATGCCAATGCCATGATTCCAGGCAACCGGGAGTTTCCTTTTGGAACAGACCAGATTGGCAGATGTATTCTGTCCAGACTGATCTGGGGAGGAAGAACATCTCTTCTGATTGTATTTGTGGTTGTCTTTATTGTTGCAGTTGTTGGTGTCTTTCTGGGAATCATCGCCGGTTTTTTCGGCGGCTGGGTGGATATGTTGATTACCCGTTTCACAGATATTGTCATGGCTCTTCCGGCTACAGTCTTTGTCATCGCCCTTGTCAGCGTACTGGGACCAAGCCTTCGACACACTGTCATGGCCATGTCCATGGTTGGATGGACAGAATACTGCCGCGTCTCCAGAGCTCTGGTCCTGGCAGAGAAAGAGAGTCCTTATGTGCAGGAGGCGAGATTGGGAGGCCTTAGCCGGTTTCAGATTATAAGGAGGAATATCCTGCCGAATGTATTCCCCTATCTTCTGGTCAATATTACTCAGGATATCGGCAACCAGCTGCTGACATTAAGCGGTTTGTCCCTGCTGGGACTGTCATCTCAACCCCCCACACCGGAATGGGGTTTTATGTTGAGTGAAGGCAGAAAGTATATCCAGGCGGCTCCATGGTTGATTTTCTACCCCGGATTGATCATTGTCATCCATGTTATTGTGTTCAACCTTTTGGGAGACAGCCTTAGAGATATATTAGATCCAAGATATCAAAAGCAAAGAGGTAAAGGAAGGAGATTAAAAGAATGGATAAAAGAAAAATCCTGGTAATGATCCTCGCAGTGACACTGATTGCAACAACATTATTGGCAGGATGCGGGTCCGGCAGTGGAAGTGGGGAAACTACCGGAGAGCAGACCGCCGCTCAGGATGGTCATATCAATGCAGCCCTGTATTGGTTCGGAACCAGTTTGGATCCCGCAACGGAATATGACGGGTGGACCACAAACCGTGCCGGACTTACAGAGACTTTGGTTACGGTTGACAAAAACTATGAGATCCAGCCTTTGCTGGCAGAGAGCTGGGAGCAGAAGGATGACGTGACATGGGTTATGCATATTCGTGAGGGCGTCACCTTCCATGATGGGACACCTGTGGATGGAGCAGCAGTAAAAGCGGCTTTTGAC